>DLOP01000037.1:4250-8026 GCA_002478505.1 Lachnospiraceae bacterium UBA7481 | reverse complement strand
ATGCTTCCGCACATGCCAAGCAGGGCAAAGATCCAGATCCGCCCATCGCCAAAGACCCCGCAGCTTTCCAGAATCTTCCCATAGATACCCCCTGCAATGGTTGCGCCTAATACGCCGCCGAGAGCCCCTTCAATAGATTTCTTAGGACTTAAGGTCGGCGCCAGCTTATGCCTGCCAAACGCAATCCCCACAAAATAGGCACAGGTATCTGAAGCCCATGCAGAAATAAAAATCATCCACGCAGCAAAAAAACCGACATTATATAACGGTGTATCCATATCATTGCTCATCATTCTTGTCATCAAGGAAAAAGAGATCATGACCGGACCATAGATAAATGCAAAAAGAGAATGCATGATCTGATCCGCCTTATATTTGGGGAAGGAAAAGACATAGACCACCATTGTAAAGATCAGCAGAAAAATAATCGTCAGCATTTCATACAGAGGTTCCTGCATCAGATAAACCACTGCATAATAAATAACGATTCCAACAATGGAAATCGTCTCTATCAGATTGAGCTTCCTTTTTCCCTGAGCGTCAATCATACTGACATTTGTTGCATTTGCCATTTCAATATATGCGATCACGGACACCGCGCACCAAGCCACTGCAAGAACGGCGTCTCCAAGCCATACTACCAGCATCATCAGGAGGGCAAATGTCACACCGCTGATTATTCTGACTTTCACACATCTTCCTCCCATTATCTATCTAATTAAACATTCATCAAACTATTTTTCCATACCTTCTATCGCGATTTTCATATGCCTCAATCGCTTTTTCTAATTCCTCTTTATCAAAATCAGGCCAGTATGCCGGCGTAAAATAGAACTCCGTATATGCCAGCTGCCATAACAGGAAATTGGAAATCCGCTGTTCACCGCTGGTGCGGATCATCAGATCCGGATCCGGCATCCCCGCCGTATCCAGTTTGGACGCGATCAGCTCCTCCGTAATCTCCTGCGGCTCCATTCTGCCGGCACGAATCTCATCACCGATCTGTCTGACGGCTCTCGCAATCTCGTCACGGCTTCCATAATTTATGGCAATGGTAAATTTTAACCCGGTATTGTCCTTTGTAGCTTCCTCCAGCTGTGCAATGCTTTCGCGAAGATCCTCCGCCAATCCCGTCTTATCGCCGATCACACGCACCTTCATATTATTCTTATTGGCGCGCCTGATACAGTTTTTCATATAATCGCGAAGCAGCTTCATCAACGCGGCTACTTCATCATCAGGACGGCTCCAATTCTCCGTGGAAAACGCATAAACAGTAAAATACTCTATCCCCCTGTTGTATACGATCTCGCACATGTCTTCTACATTTTTACTGCCCTGAACGTGCCCGTAATTACGCGGCATCCCCTTCTTCTTCGCCCAGCGTCCGTTTCCGTCCAGTATGACGGCTATATGTCTTGGAACACTCATATGATCATACCTTTAAGATATCCTGAGATTTTTCTTCTATTGCCTTATCAATATCCTTGATATACTTATCCGTGAGCTTCTGCAGCTGATCTTCCAGATCCTTGATCTCGTCCTCGGAAATATCTGTCTTAGCAAGTTTCTTGAAGGAATCATTACCATCGCGTCTGATATTGCGGACTGCAACCTTTCCTTCTTCCCCCTTCTTTTTGATATCCTTGACCAGTTCTTTTCTTCTCTCCTCTGTCAGCTCCGGAAATACAAGACGAATCACGGAACCGTCATTGGTCGGTGTGATCCCAACGTCAGAAGCAAGGATCGCCTTCTCGATCTCCTTAATCAGATTCTTTTCCCAAGGCGCGATCTGCAGCATCCTGGGCTCCGGAACCGTAATATTTCCAACCTGCTGGATAGGTGTCGGCGTGCCATAATAATCCACCCTGATACGATCCAGCACATGGGGATTGGCACGTCCCGCACGTATTGTTGCCAACTCTTCCGTAAGATAATCATAGGCCTTCTTCATCTTTGCATCCAATGCTTTGATTTTCTCATCCATAATCTGTTTACCCCTTATTTGTTATCTCTCATCCTCTTTATTTGCTATTTAGGATTCTATACCGTTACCTTTGTTCCGTTAAAATGTCCGCTGACCGCATTTAAGATACTATTGGTTTCCGTTAAATCAAACACCCACATCGGCATATGATTTTCCCTTGCCATGATAGAAGCCGTCATATCGATTACCTGCAGATTACGCGCAATCACTTCGTCAATTGTAATCTCATCATATTTCTTTGCGTTAGGATTCCTGCGCGGATCATCGTCATAGATCCCGTCAATCGCCTTTGCAAGAAAAATGCCATCTGCATCCACCTCAACCGCACGTAGCACAACGCCTGTATCCGTTGAAAAATACGGATGTCCCGTACCACCCGCAAAAAATACCACCTTGCCGCTCCGGAAACACTCCATCGCCGCATCTTTGGAAAATTGCTTTGTAAATGTGGAGCAGATAAAAGGCGTCAGGATCTCCGTCTCCATCCCGTGAGAGCGGAACATTTCAGATACATAGATACAGTTCATTACCGTCGCCAGCATCCCGATCTGATCCGCTTTCGTCCGGTCAATATTGTCGCTGGTTCTTCCCCGCCAATAATTGCCGCCGCCGATCACAATACCGATCTGATGCCCCATAGCCAGCAGTTCTTTTACCTGCCGCGCAATCCCTGTAATAATTTCATCATCATAACGCTTTCCCTCTGACGATAATGCCTCACCACTTAATTTCAACAAAATCCTCAATTTATCGCTAACCTCCATGTCACATCCTTGCTGCAACTCATATCCGGCTTTTCACACTAATAACCATGCCTTTTATTTTCCTATCTGGTCAAAGAAAGAAGCCGGACTTACCTTTGCATAACACTGTGAACACATTCCCTCCACTACGGCGCCGGAAGTGATCTGCACCGACTGTGACTTAATATCGCCCATAACGATTGCCGTAGAGTCCAAAATGACCGGTCCATGAACATCAATATTACCTTTTACCGCCCCTGCAATGACAGCACTGGTAGCTGAAATGTCGCCGATAATAACAGAACTCTGCGCCACTTTGACGCTTCCTGTCGTCTTCACTCCGCCTGTGATCTGTGCTCCATCCGCATAAACATTGCCGGCTTCCGTATTACCATTGATTTCACCAAAAATATTAGCCTTGCCCGCAATCTTGATGTTGCCGACAACAACGCCTTCCAGATCAAGATTGCCGTTACTCTTGATATTTCCTGCAACCTTCATCCCCTTTGTGATCGTTGCAGTTTCATCCGACACTTCCATTTCTTCTTCCTCTGCAAGTTCGGGGATCACCGTTTTGGTTGATACTTCCTCTTCCATCAAATTTTCTGCTGCCATACTGGTTTTTTCCTCCTCTTTCACTGTATCTGCTTTATTATTCTGAGACTCATCAAACTTTCTGAATATGCTGGGCGCTTCTGCTTTTCTGATCCTTTCCGGCTCCTCCTGCTCCGATGCGTCAGTTTCCTTTTCCGCTGCCATATCATCCTCCAAGACCTGATCAGCATCCGTCGATGCATCAACGTCCTCCTGAGAATCCCCGGCAGCATCCGGTTCATCAGAAGCATCTTCCTCCGTATCATCTATTAAATCATCTAAATCATCGTCGTTTAGATCATCATCAAACTCATCTTCCAGTTCATCTTCATCAAACTCATCTTCATCTAATTCGTCTTCTATCTCTTCTATTCCATCATCTTCGGCAGCCGTTTCTTCCATTACAGCCACTTCTTCCATTACAGCCGTTTCTTCCATTTCAGAAACTTCTT
>DLOP01000037.1:1487-4169 GCA_002478505.1 Lachnospiraceae bacterium UBA7481 | reverse complement strand
GAAACTTCTTCCATTACAGCAGCCTCTTCTTCCTCGTCGGAAAGCAAACCTGTAATATCAGGAAGCTCCCAATCAACTTCTGACATATCATTTTGCTGCGCCTTTTCCAATATTTCTGTCGTTTCACTGACAATCTCAGACTCCAGTTCTATATCATCATCTTCAACCAGATCTTCCTGTATGTTCTCCTCTTGTATAGCGTCTTCTTCCGAAGCCATCATATCCAGATCCAATTCTACCTGTTCCGTTTCTTCCTCTGTCTTAACAGATTTCTTTCTGCCTCTGCTTTGTTTTGCAACCGGCTCATCTTCCGACTTTCCTGCTTCGCCGCCCAGCAGTTCATCTACCGCCGCTTCATAATCTTCTTTTAAATTCTGAAAAAATCCCATCTTACTCCTCCATTATATTTTCTTCATCAGGCAGGATATGTTGTACCGTATGTACCGAATCCGTAATCGGAACAATAACGATCCCATCCATTGCCTGTAATCTTTCAATAATGATCGGAAGCGCCTCTACCGTAGTCTCTTTTCCAGGCGCATCATGAAACAAAACCACATAAGTATTCCAGTTATTATTTTCCACCGGTATCATCACATTATTCACGACCTGAGTAGTACTGACATAATTTCTTGTCGCATCGCCGCTGGAAACATTCCAGTCAAAGTATACTATATCCTGCTCGCTCAAAAAGTCAATACAATCCTTCATATTCACATTACATACGGTATTGCTGCTTCCGCCGGGAAACCTGTAATACCTGCATTTCGTGCCGGTAACGTCCATAAGATAACTCTGGATTTCAAAAAAATCTTCTCTGAAAGCATCCATATCTGAATACAGTTCCTGATATTTATGAGAATAAGAATGCATTGCCAGAGTATGCCCTTCATCTACAATACGCTGATACTGTGCCTCATACCCCGGTTTACCATTAACAAAGAACGTTGCCTTGACATTATACCGTGCAAGAATATCCAAAATCTCGTCCGTATTCGCCGAAGGTCCGTCATCAAAGGTCAGACATACTTTTCTGACCTCATCGTAATCATCCGCAGCCACACCCTGCTGGGCGGAAAGCATTTCATTCTGCTCTACGATAACAACCTCCCCGGACGTTTCCAACGCTCCGCTGTCATTGCCGGCATAGCTGCCGCCGTAAGGATCCTGCGCCTCTATTGATACAGCCATAGCGATTCCATCCAGCCTTGCGGTCAATTCACGGATCTGCCTGTCCAGACCGCTGATACGGATAAATGCCGCAATGCACAGGATATTAGGAAACAGCAACAAAACAAAAACAGTTGAAACAATCATCCGTTTCATCCTGTTGATCCGCTTTCTCCGATAATCATTTTTATTTTCCGGCATATGCGTCATGATATCAACCTGCCTGATTTCTAAAATTCTGAAATCATTTTATCATAACCATTTTCCCTTGACAAATAGAAAAATCAGAGAGATTTTATGCCATTTTTTATTTTTAGTGTTCCCAGAACCGTTATTATACAATATGTTGCGGTCATTTTTGCAGTTTATTTATTATTTATATTTAATATATTTTTAATTTACAGTTAGTTTATTTTAATTTCATATTTCTTTTTATTATGTCAACTTTAGCTTATCCGCCGCTACTAATCAGCGCTTACTTAGAAACATATGTATCAATCACCGTCTGGTCCGCTTCTGAAGCAATGCGCTGTTCGCTCCTTAAATAAAACTGATCGCAGACATCCCATAACACCGGCACCATACCATACTCCGCAATCATTCCAAGGATCGTCTCCAGACAGTCAGCGGATTCCGTCACTGTCGCATCCCATGAAATATGTTCCGGTGAATAGCCTGCGGTACATTCCCCCACAAATACGGGAATCCCCTGATCAAGGAACCGTGCTTTCAGCAATTCACACTGGCTTCTGCTGTAATCCTGCCACGCTTCATTGCCAATGCTGTTTGTCCAGTAGCAGAAATTATCGATATAATGCACCGATACCATCAGACGGCCTTCCGCCGTATCCTGCGGCATCAGGAATCTCTCGTCCGTTGTAGCGTCTATATTCGTGTTATAGCCGGACACGATCAGTATCCTCGCCGCGTTTCCGCCGCCGGTGCTGCGCACGGCATCCACAAAGGTCTGGTTCATGTCATTCACAAACGCGTACATCCTCTCAGCATCCAGCTGTCCTTCCGGACCGGTCATCCCCAGCGCTTCATTGAAGCCCTCAAAGATAAGTTCCTCAGGATACTCCCTGAAATATCCGGCAATCTGTTTCCATAAACCTTCCGTAATCTCAAGCACCTGATCCTGCGGATAATGTTCGATCAGAAATCCATCATAATGATGAATATTGATCACAACATACATTCCTGCGTCCAGTCCGTATGTAACGAGTTCCCCGACTCTGCCAAGATACTCCTGATTGATTGTAAACGTCCCGTCGTCCTCCATCATATTGCCCCAGTAAACCGGAATCCTGAGCGTGGAAAATCCCGCCTCCTTCATGCCGATTATCATTTCTTCTGTTGTCTCTACGGCGCCCCAGCAAGTCTCATAGTTGCCCGGCGTATCATCACCGATCGTCTGCGCTCCCCCGGTAAGATTCCCTGTATCTGCCCAATAGGCTTCCATGGTATTGCCAAGATTGATGCCGATGCCCATATGTTCCGCCATCTCCCATG
>DLOP01000037.1:1239-1470 GCA_002478505.1 Lachnospiraceae bacterium UBA7481 | reverse complement strand
GGGCTGATCGTCCACCACAGAATCGCCCTGTGGATCCTCTAAGGATATGTTCCCACTGACCTCCACAGAACTGTCCTGATTGTCCTCCGTCCCTGTTTGTTCTGCTTCCGCATTGCATCCCACTATACAGAACAACATGCATATCACTATGCAGCATGCTTTCATACCAAATAATATCTTGCCGCCGCCCCGCAGGTGTCCGGCGTTTTTATTCCCCATAAAAAATACCAT
>DLOP01000037.1:335-1213 GCA_002478505.1 Lachnospiraceae bacterium UBA7481 | reverse complement strand
CGCAATCACCCAGCATAATTGATTTAATATCATAATTAATAATATATTTTTTATTACATCACAAATTCTTTCCTGCCATACTTAGAACAGGCAGCAATTAGATACGCTTTCCGAAATGAACAATCGCTGCCATTCCCGGTCCGGTGTGGCAGNNCGATGATCGGCGACAGCATAACCCTGTTCGTAATACAGGAAGGATTGAGCCGTTTCACTTCCTGCTCCAGATAATCTGCCGCTTCTTCATTATCCGCATGGACGATGCAGATCCGCTCTCCCTCCTGTTTCTCAGAGGCATTATCATATAATTCCACCAATTGATTCAGAGCGGCTTTGTTGCCGCGTTTCTTCATAAAGTTAACAAGAGTTCCGTCATTCTCGATCCGCAGGATCGGTCTGATATTCAGCGCAGTGCCAACGACTGCCGCAGCGCCGGAAATACGTCCTCCCCGCTTTAAAAACATCAGATCCTCCACCATAAACCAATGGCAGATACGCAGCCGGTTTTCCTCCAGCCATGACGCATTCTCCTTTATGCTCATGCCTTCTTCCCGATTCTTTGCAGCACATTCCATCAACAACTGGATACCGCCGGTGGTACTGCGGCTGTCTACGCAGCAGATCTCAACGTCCGGAAATTCCTCCATAAGTTCATTTGCCGCAAGCTGCGAGGAATCGTATGTGCCGGACAAGCCTCCCGATAAAGAAAGATAAAGCAGCGATTCTCCCTTTTCCGCAAATTTCCTGAAAAAATCCAAGTATACTTGTGGAGTAACCTGCGACGTACCCGTCATCATTCCCTGACGTTCCCCCTCATAATACCATTTTAACGTCTCAACGGACTCATTGCCAAGACATACCATATCCTTGGAATCCAATGT
>DLOP01000037.1:0-247 GCA_002478505.1 Lachnospiraceae bacterium UBA7481 | reverse complement strand
ATCCTCCATGTCGCAGCTCTGCGTTTCTCAACCTATTCTCCTATTTTTTTATTATAACAGAAAGAACAGAAAAATAATACACATTTTTTATATTTGCCTTTTTCTGCAAAGATACAGTATCCGTTAATGTTCCTTCCTCCGCTTCGTTCGTACTGCCATGATCGACATTATAACCAACAGAGCTCCTCCTACAGCAATCACCGCCGTATAGGACAAACCGGCTTCACTTTCCACCAGCGCAAAGGGT
>DLOP01000064.1:3776-13166 GCA_002478505.1 Lachnospiraceae bacterium UBA7481 | reverse complement strand
CATGCATGAATCAGGCATGTGTTCCGATGATGAGTATAAAGAGAAAAAGTTAAAACTGCTTTGTGACGAAAAGGGACTTGGCGCATTCTGTGATAAGATCCAGAAGATCTTTGTCATGAAAAAATCCGGAATGCTCTCGGATACAGAATTTGAATCAAATAAGAATCAGATCGTTGACGAATGTTTTGCGGTGGATGTAAAGGATCTGAATGTATTTAAAGAGAATATGACAAAACTTCCGATCATTCTTATGAGTGAATTGATTCCGGAAACAGAATACAACGAAAAGAAACAGAAGATTTTGGATTCCGTTGCATATAATCCGATGGATGCCAATGACCTGTTCTGCCTGAAGCTGCAGAAGATGCCGATTCTTCGCGATGCGGAGATGATCCCGGTATCAGAATACGATAATGATATTAAAGAACTCAAAGCGCTTCTGGATCCCAAGGCATCTGACAACCTTGATGCGCTTGATATGAAACTTGCCAAGTGGCCGCCTATGGTTACTGCGGGCTGTGTAACGGATGCTGAATACAAGGAAAAACAGCAGAAGCTGACGGCAGACGTTATGGCGCTTCAAGTTTTTGATGAGGCAACATTCAAGACAAAAGCCGAGCGGGTTATGAAGCTGAAGGAAAAAGGCTGGATCACAGAGCTGGATTTCCATGGTAAGAAGGTAGAACTGTTAAAGGATATCAGCATCGTAGAAGATTATGTTCTCCGTATGAAATTCTACATGGTAGCAAAGACTTCCGGATTGATTTCGCAGGATGATTATGATGCGAAGAAGTCCGAGCTGATCAAGGATGTATTTTCACCGTATGCGGATATGGATGAGTTCCAGAAGAAGGTTAATATGCTGATGAAACTCAATCAGGCAGATATTATTACTGATGAGGAATATACTAATTATAAGAATAAGCTGATGAGCGATCTGTAAGGCGATCTTACAAGATGTATAAAACAGATAAAGTAATCACAGAATTCTCCCGGGAATGATTTCCGGGAGAATTTTATAGGGAAATGCTGATTAAAGCAAGGAGGAATGAAGTTTTCTGCTTGACATAAAATATATAACATGTTATTATCTATGAGTATGCCGCTTAATGAGGTTTAAGCATCTGTGCCGCAGATCACCGAAGTTAGCGAGTAATGTAATAGGAGGTGCAACCATGTACGCAATTATTGCAACAGGTGGAAAGCAGTATAAGGTTTCAGAAGGCGATATCATCAGAGTTGAGAAGCTGGCAGCTGAAGCGGGAGATACTGTGACATTTGACCAGGTAGTTGCTGTTTCTGATGGTTCTTTAAAGGTTGGTAAGGATACCGCGAAAGCGTCCGTATCTGCAACCGTTATGAATCAGGGAAAAGCAAAAAAGGTAATCGTGTATAAGTATAAGAGAAAATCCGGCTACCACAAAAAGAATGGTCATAGACAAGCATACACCCAGGTTAAGATTGATAAGATCAATGCATAATTAAGGGCTTATGTGATGGTTTCTGTAATAGCAGTAAAAAACAGAAAGAATGAATATGTCGGATTTACATGCAGTGGTCATGCAGGATATGACGAGCATGGCAGGGATATCGTCTGTGCGGCGTTATCTATGCTGGTGATCAATACGGTCAATGCCATTGACGCACTGACGGACTGCAGGATGACAGTAACAACAGATGAGACAGACGGTGAGATAGAAGTAATCTTTCCGGATGCCGCATCAAAGGATGCAGGACTGCTGATTGAGGCGATGCTCCTTGGAATACGAGGTGTGATCGAAGAGTATGGCAGTGCATATGCTACTTTAACAATGAAGGAGGTATAAACCCATGATCAGATTGAACCTTCAATTTTTTGCTCATAAAAAGGGAGTTGGTTCTACAAAGAACGGCAGGGATTCCGAGGCAAAAAGATTAGGCGCAAAGAGAGCTGACGGACAGTTTGTAAAGGCTGGCAACATTTTATACAGACAGCGTGGAACAAAGATTCATCCCGGCGTAAATGTAGGACGCGGAGGCGATGATACATTATTTGCTACTGTTGACGGCATTTTAAGATTTGAAAGAAAAGGCCGCGACAAGAAACAGGCATCTGTATATCCGGTTGAAAAATAAGTTTTCATGAAGCCTCAAGCCGATTGCTTGAGGCTTTTCTGTAGATAAGGAATTTAACAAAGGCTGGATTTTGAATGCTTGAATGATAATTATAAATGGAGAGGCATGGTATAGATATGTTTGCAGATCGCGCCAGGATCATTATCAGCAGCGGTAAAGGCGGGGACGGACATGTGTCGTTCCGGCGGGAAAAATATGTGCCGGATGGCGGCCCTGACGGCGGAGACGGCGGACGTGGCGGAGACGTATATCTTGTGGTGGACGACGGCTTAAATACGCTGATTGATTTTAAACATAAAAGAAAATATGCTGCGGGCAACGGCGAGAACGGCGGAAAACGCAACTGTCGCGGGAAGGATGGCGAAGACTGCATTATCAGGGTTCCCAGGGGCACTGTAGTCAAAGAAGCCGATACGGAGCGCGTCATTATTGATATGTCCGGGGACTGCCGGAAATATAAGATCTTAAGCGGAGGACGCGGCGGCTGCGGCAATCAGCATTATGCCACATCCACCATGCAGGCGCCAAAGTATGCACAGCCGGGTCAGCCGGCAAAAGTAGTTGAGGTGTTTTTGGAATTGAAAGTGATTGCGGACGTGGGACTGGTCGGTTATCCCAGCGTCGGGAAATCCACATTTCTTTCCCGTGTATCCAATGCCCGGCCGCAGATCGCGGAGTATCATTTTACCACATTGAATCCGCATCTGGGGGTGGTTGATCTCGGAGATGGCAATTCCTTTGTGGTTGCGGATATTCCGGGACTGATCGAAGGTGCGGCGGAGGGACATGGACTTGGGCTGCAGTTTTTGCGCCATATTGAAAGGAATAAACTGTTGATCCACATTCTGGATGCAGCATCGACGGAAGGCAGGGATCCGTTAGAGGATTATCATAAGATCAATGCGGAACTAAAGGCATACGGAGATAAAGTTGCTTCCATTCCGCAGATCGTAGCCGCCAATAAGATCGATGCGATCGTAAAGGAGGAAGAACCGATCGATATTGATGAAGACGGCGAATTAATTTATCCGGAATATCAAGATCCGGTGGAACGCATCAAAAATGCGCTGGAGCCGGAAGGCGTGAAGGTTTTTCCTGTCAGCGCGGTAACGGGAGAGGGAATGAAGGAATTGCTCTCTTATGTTTATCAGCAGCTTCAGGAGATGAAACAGGAGGACGTGATTTTTGATACGGAGTACAATCCTGATGAAGCGTTACAGTATGAAAATGAGCCGTTTGAAGTATTTTACAATGAGGAGACAAAGGAATATGTGGTAGAAGGTCCCCGCATTGAAAAGATGCTGGGTTATACCAATTTGGAATCTGAAAAGGGATTCCGGTTCTTCCAGAAGTTTCTGAAAGATAATGGTATCTTAGATGAATTGGAAGCACTAGGTATCTCGGAGGGAGATACGGTGCGGATGTATGGACTGACATTTGACTATTATAAGTAATGGGATTACGGAATAGAGGAGAGGAGTTTTTATGACATTAACAAGCAAACAGCGCGCTTATTTAAAAGGTCTTGCTGCCAATCTGACGCCCCTGTTTCAGATCGGAAAATCCAATCTGACGCCGGAGGTGACGGAAGCAGTTGCGGAAGCATTTAATACCCATGAACTGATCAAGATTTCCGTATTAAAAGGGGCAGAGGATGATCCTGCGGTTATGGCAGGAATGTTGGCTGACCGTACCGGTTCCACACTGGTGCAGGTGATCGGCAGAAAGATCGTGCTTTATAAAGAGAATAAAGATCATAAGAAAATCATGCTCTGATTTCTTTTATCGTCAGATGTGCATATTAAAACTTGCAGGAGGAGCAGCAGAATGGATATATACATAAAGAGAGAAAAAGATATATCTTTACAGGAATGGGTAGATTATGTTAAAACGGATAAGGATTTAGTTTTGATGGAATTTGCAGAAGGAATTAATCCTATCACCAAACAAAAATTAAAGATAAAAATCGAAGGAAGAACTCTTTTGGATGATTCTGAAATCATATATAAAAAGGGGATTATTGGTTCTGATGGTTACTCTGAAAAAGTATTAGCCAAACTGAAAGAAATTGCAAAGGCATTAGGTGCAGAAGTTTTTGAAGAGTAATATGACAAAATCCAGTTTGTATGGATAAAGAAGTGGAATAAAAAGCGATGCGGAATGTTGTGAATGATGAAAATAGGTATTTATGGGGGAACATTCAATCCCATACACAATGGACATATAAAACTTGCTGAAAATGCAAAACGCATATATCAGCTGGATAAAGTGATTTTCCTGCCAAGCGGCAATTCTTATATGAAAAGCAATGTGCTTTCCGGCAGGCAGCGTTATCACATGGTTTGTCTTGCATTAATGGACAGGGACGGTCTGGAGGTCTCTGATCTGGAAATCCGCAGAGAGGGTGCAACATACAGCTATGAAACCATGGAAGAGTTTCACGGCATCTATCCGAATGATGAGTTATTTTTCCTGTTGGGAGAAGATTCCCTAAGAATGATCGAATGGTGGAAAGAGCCTGCCCGGCTGATGGGACAATGCAGCCTGATCGTGGCATCCCGAATGCAGGATGCGTCTAACAGACAGTATTATCCTGTTGATGGATGTGAAGCTGCTGTAGATGATCGAGATGATCAGAATTGTCATGCCGCCAACATGCAGCTCCCACAATATATACGATATCTGGAAGAGAAATATCATACGCATATTTACTGTATGGAAATGCAGGATGCGACATCCTCCAGCCGGATCCGTGAATCCGTAGCCAAAGGACAGGAAATTGACGGTATGGTGCCGGACGCGGTCAGGGATTATATACGTAAGGAACATTTATATAGATCAATATAAACAAATAGATAAGGTATGAAGGAAAGCGCCATGTCAATTTACGATTATAAGGCAATAAAAAAAACAATGAGTAAACAGCTGGATGCGAAACGTTATGCGCATACAATAGGAGTTGCCTATACGGCGGCATCGCTTGCCATGCGGTATGGAGCGGATATAGAAAAGGCTTATCTTGCCGGTCTTCTGCATGACTGTGCAAAATGCATCGAAACGGATGAAAAACTTGACTTATGCAAAAAATACAAAGTAAAACTAACGCCGTTTGAAATAGAGAATCCGTTTTTGATCCATGCCAAACTGGGAAGCTGCCTTGCGGAAAAAAAATATGGCGTTGAAGATCCGGAGATCTTATCCGCAATACGGTATCATACCACCGGGAAGCCGGACATGAGTCTTATGGAAAAGATAGTCTTTTCTGCTGATTATATTGAACCCGGCAGAAAGATCATCCCCGGACTGGAGGAAATCAGAAAGATCATATTTATTGATTTTGATCAGGCGGTCTGCCTGATTCTTGAGGGGACGATACGGCATTTGAAAAATAAAGAGCAGCCGATTGACGAACTATCTAAGGAAGCGTATGACTTTTATTGCAAACTTACATTGTAGAATGATGACGGATGATGTCAAACATAATTTTTCGGAATTTCCACCGTTTAAAAGTTAAATCGTGATTTGGCAAACAGGCATAGTCTGATACGAAAAGATAGAAATGGAGAAAATGAAGATGATAACATCAAAAGAAGCAGCAAAGATCGTAGTAGATGCAATGGAAGAAAAGAAAGCCGAGGATATCAGGATTATAGAGATCAGCGGGATAACGATTATTGCTGATTATTTTATCATTGCCAACGGAAGCAATGTCAATCAGGTGCATGCGATCTCTGACAGAATAGAAGAACTGCTTGCACTGAAAGGTGTTCATCCCCGGCAGATTGAAGGATATGAGAATGCCAACTGGGTCTTGATGGACTATGGTGATGTAATAGTTCATATCTTTGATAAGGAAAACCGGCTGTTTTATAATCTGGAACGGATTTGGAGAGACGGAAAACAGATTGAAAAAGAAACCTTATAGTTTTATTACAAAAAAAGAAAAATGTCGCATTAGAAGCGAATGAGTTTGCTTTAAATGCGACATTCTTCTTTGTGAGACTTATCAGTTTATTTTACACTAACGATAAAGGCGGAATACACCGAATACTTTTCCCAGGATCTGACAGTCGTCCACAATGATCGGTTCCATGGAGTCATTTTCCGGCTGTAAGCGGATATGGCCGTTCTCCTTATAAAATGTCTTGACGGTAGCCGAATCTTCAATAAGGGCAACTACGGTATCTCCGTTATTGGCTGTGTTGCAGCATTGTACGAAGATGCTGTCGCCGCTGTAGATACCGACATTGATCATACTGTCTCCCTTTACTTTTAAAACAAATGTCTCAGCATTGGGAACCATTTCAACCGGAAGTGGAAAATATCCGTCAATGTTTTGCTGTGCCAGAATCGGCTGGCCTGCTGCGACCGTTCCCACGATAGGAATACTCGCCATCTCATGACGCACCAGCTGGAAAGAATCATCTATGATCTCAATTGCTCTGGGTTTGGTCGGATCTCTTTTGATATAACCATTCTTCTCCAACGTTTCCAAATGAGCATGAACGGAGGATGTGGACTTTAAATTGACCGCATCACAGATATCCCGGACTGTTGGCGGGTATCCCTTCTGCAGTATCACATCCTTAATATATGCAAGAATTTCTTCCTGTTTTTTGGTGATCTTACCATATGACATAATTAAATCCTCCAAACATTTGTTTTTCTTTGATAATTCTACTATAACATGATAGTTTGGAAAAAGCAAACATATTTTCCGAAAATTTGTTCGATTTTTTATTGACAATCGAATTTATGTTCGGTATAATACTAATAAATCGAACATATATTCGCAAATGCGGTGCGCTGATAAAACAAAAAAGGAGAACGGATATGGGAAAAAAGGTGATAGGAAATATGGCAAAGAGAAACATGACGAAGAGAAATGTTTCTGTGAAAAATATTTCTAGGAAAAGCATGTCTGAGAGAAGTATGTTATTCTTAATGAAAAAAAGAATGAAAAGGGGAATAAGACGTTTTATCAGCAGGATGATCTCAAGCAGGCGATATCGTATTCTGGTATTTCGATACAGTCTTGCGGTTATTATTTCTGCAATCTTCATCCCCATGATGCTGTCGCTTGTCTTTGCACAATCAGCGGAAGCTAATGACGGTTCCGGAGAAGTCTTTTATAAGTATTATCATAGGATAGAAGTGGTTGAAGGTGATTCGCTCTGGAGTATTGCGCAGCAGAATTATCTTGCGCAGGAGCAGACGATTCGTGAGTATATTGAAGAAGTAAAGCAGATCAATCATCGATACGATGAAACTGTTTACGCGGGAGAAGAACTAATGATCCCCTATTATTCGACGGTATTTCGCTAGAAACACCATTTTGTGTACATCAGTTTTTATTTTCCCGTAGCTTTACGATATTTGCAGCCCGGCGCTTCCTGTCCTCATCCATGTTGGCATAGTGTTTTCTTGTGGTATTTACGTCTTTATGTCCTAAAACACTTGCTACAAGATAGATATCACCGCTTTCCCTGTAAAGCTCCGTGCCATAAGTGCTTCTTAATTTATGTGGTGTGATCTTTTTTAATGACGTTACCTGGGACGCATATTTTTTTACCAGATTTTCCACAGCGCGTACGGTGATCCTTCGATTCTGAATAGAGAGAAAGAGTGCGTCTTCATGTCCGTCCAGCGGAATGATCTCCCTTCGGCTTTTCAGATAAAGCCGAAGCGCATCCTCTACTTCATCGCCAAAATAAACGACTGCTTCATTGCCGCCTTTGCGTATGATGCGGATAGCGTTATTATCAAAGTTTACGTCTGATATATTTAGTCCAACACATTCTGAGACACGGATGCCGGTTCCAAGAAGGAGAGTGAGCAGGCATAAGTCGCGGTTGCAAGTGATCTTATGAAATTCTTTCTGTTTTTTGCTTGTCTGTTCGGACCCGTTTTCAACAATATCAAGAAGTTTTGCTACTTCATTGGGTTCCAGACGGATGATTTCCTTTTCGTGGTATTTGGGGACATGGACGATGGAAGCGGGATTATTGGGAAGCAGTTCCGCTTCATAAAAATAGTTATATAAAGTCTTTAAGGAGGAAAGTTTACGCCCCTTGCCCCGTTCATCATTGGTGTGAATGGTTCCGTCTTCGCCTTCATAGTAGGACAGATATTCCATATAATCCTCTAATTCAAACTTTGAGATCTTTTTCAGATGTTCCAGCGTGAGCTGGCTGATCTGCATGGAATCGTCTTTTAATATATTATGTATAACATAATGAAAGAAAATTTGCAGGTCATAGGCATAAGCAACCATAGTGCGGGTGCTGACCTGATCAGAGATACCGCGGAAGAAAATAGTACAGAAGGAAGGAAGTTCTTTCTGCATCTGGCGGAGCTTCTCAATGTTCTTGATCTTAATCATTTCATGGTAATTATTTCTCTGCATATCTGTATCTCCATGGTCGTTTCTTATTTTTTTATCCAGTTCTCCATGCCACTCTGTTGTATTGCAGTAAACATCCGATTTCTTACGCCGGGGGCTTCCCGGTCGATCATACGGATCAGTTCTTTTGTGGTTTCCCGTTTGCTGGCTTTATCCGCGGGACATCTGCTTGGCTGTACCGATAGGTTATATGTTTTTATCCATCCTTTAATATCTGCTTCTTTTATATATATGAGCGGACGGATCAGGGTTAGACCGGTTCTGTCAAGATACGTTACTGGTGACAGTGTATTCCATCTGCCTTCATAGATCAACGAGAGCATCATTGTATCTACCACATCGTCCCGGTGATGCGCATAAGCCAGTTTGTTGCATTGCAATTCAAGAATCTTTTGGTTTAGCGCACCCTTGCGGAGTTTTGAGCATAAAGAACAGGGATGTTTTTCCTGACGTGCATCAAATACGATCTCAGCAATACGCGTAGGAATGATATGGTATGGAACGCCTAAATGCCTGCATAAAGTGATCAACTCGTTATAATCCTGATTTTCAAATCCAAGATCCACAGTAACTGCGACTATGGAAAACGGGATGGGATAGAAGCTTTGCAGGCCGTGCAATGCATACAGAAGCGCCAGACTGTCTTTTCCTCCGGATAATCCGACAGCGATCCGATCGTCGGCGTTTATCATATGATAATCGTCAATTGCCTGTCGGGTTTTGCTGTATAGTTGTTGATGTTTCATATATGGCTCCCACTTTAGCTGCTTCTGATGTGCTATATTTTAACATACTATTAGATTTTCTACAATTATTTCGTATATTTCGTGGTAAAATTGTGTAAAACATGATATAATGTACGCGAAAGCAAT
>DLOP01000064.1:0-3714 GCA_002478505.1 Lachnospiraceae bacterium UBA7481 | reverse complement strand
GCATAGGGCGAAAGCCCGCGAGCGAGATGTAGCAGAGCGGAATCGAGCTCAGCACTGCGGAGATTATTTTTATTTTTAGGAAAGTACAGAGACAATAGCAAAATGGATAAACACGAAAACAGATCCTATATAAAATGGGGTATAACCATATTTTTGACAGCGGCAGCAATTCTTCTGTTTTATTATTTTGTTTTTCATATCGATGAAGTGAAATTATTATATCATTCTTTGGTTAAGATTTTTTCTCCTGTCTTGATAGGGTTGCTTATAGCTTATTTAATAAACCCGATCATCAATTATTTAGAACGGATCATATATCAAAAGATTTTAAGAAATAAAACTGTATCTGATAAAAATAAAAAACGGATAAGAACCGTTACGATTCTGCTTAGTATGTTTTTCTTGGCATATATAATTTATGCATTTTTTGACTTGGTTATTCCGGAACTGCGGAAAAGTCTGGAAAATATTTCACAACAGCTGACTACCTATATCAATAATCTTGAAGTGTGGGTCAATGACGTGCTTCGCAACCGTCCGCAGTTTAACGGAGTTATTAATGATATCATTGAAGAAATGACTTTAAAGATCAATGACTGGATAGACGGTTCTTTAACGGATACCCTGTTTGGATTGATGCCGCAGATCAATGACCTTATAAAGGCTCTTACTTCCGGCGTAGTTTCTATCTTAACAATCATATTAAATACTCTGGTGGGCATCATCATATCATTTTATCTTCTTTATGGAAAAGAAAATTTTGCGGGACAGGCTAAGAAGATCGTTTATGCATTTGCCAAAAGAGAAACAGCCAACAGTTTTATCCATAATATGAGATTTATCAATAAAACTTTTCTGGGCTTTATTGTGGGAAAGATCATAGATTCAATCATTATTGGCTTCCTGTGTTTTATACTGACGACTATCATCGGCACTCCGTACCCGATCCTGATCAGTGTGATCGTCGGTGTAACTAATGTAATCCCGTTTTTTGGACCGTATATCGGCGCAATACCATGTGCATTTCTTGTACTGATGGTTGATCCGATGGAATGTTTATACTTTGTTATTATGATTATACTGCTGCAACAGTTTGACGGTAATATTTTAGGTCCGAAGATATTGGGAGATGCTACAGGGATTTCCGGTTTCTGGGTAATTTTTGCCATTACATTGTTTGGCGGAATTTTTGGAATTCCCGGCATGATCATTGGCGTGCCTTTATTTGCGGTGATTTACTCTGCTGTTAAGGCAATGATCAGAAGTAATCTGGATGATAAGCAGATGCCGAAGCATACGGAAGATTACATTAAGGTTGATTATGTTGATGAAAGCAATCAATTTATGCAGATCCCGCCTGAGGAAGTGCGGGAAATCGTTACCAGACGTCGATACGGTCTTAGAAAACTGCAATATAAGATCGAACCGGTTGAAGAAGAAGCAACCGGAGGTTTGGCTGAGAATGAAGCTGAAAAAGCCTCGAAGGAGATAAACAAAAAGTAAAAATAATATGTTTAACGTAAAGTAAAAGGTTTTGAAAGGAGAAATACGATGAATGAGTCAAAACAAAATGGAGCCAAGCTAAGCATGCAGAGCATGTTGATCCTGTTTGGTATGATACCTTTGGTGGCAACTACTTTGATCGTTTGTATTTTTGCATGCCTGAACTTAAAAAAACAGTTAATTACGGCAACGGAAGAAAAATTACAAATTGCCTGCGAGGACGCCAATGAATATTTTGGCTTTGACTGGGAGGAATGGGACAGTTATGGCATAACAGATGAAGAATACATAGACAGCCTGAGGAATATGAATATTGAAATGACGATCTTTAAGGGAGATACCCGTTTTCTATCTTCCATACGGGACGACAAGGGTGAACGTATTGCCGGTACCAAGGCAGGAGACGCGGTCATTGAAGAAGTCCTTAAAAAAGGAAACATGTATATTGCTCATAATGTTGTCATCAATGGCGAAGAATATTATGTATGTTATATGCCTATTGTGGTAGATGGAGAAATTGTGGGCATGTCATTTGCAGGTTCAAAACAGCAAAATGTAATTGCAGCCGTTAATGCTTCCATAATCACGCTGGCGATCATGGCAACTATCATAGCAGTTATCTTTGTTGTAATTATTATTCTGGTTGCGCAGGTTGTTAAAAAACCGTTTAAGCAGGTTGCGGATGAACTTGAAATCATCGCTGACGGAAACATTGGCCATGATTTTGAGATTCATAGTATTATTGGCGAAACGATTTCCATTATCAACGCAGCAAAACAGGTACAGCTTAATCTTAGGGATATAGTAAATGAAACAAAATCCGTAGCTACGGATCTTACCGACAATATTAAAAATGTGGATGAGATCAGTGACAACTTAAGCGTGAGCGCAGAACAGATCAATACTGCCATGGAAGAACTTTCCCTGGCGGCAACCAGCATGGCGGATAATGTACAGAATGTCAATCTTGACGTTTTAAGCATGGGAGACAACATCGGCATTATATCCCAGAATATAGAAAGTCTGCGTGACAGTTCAGGAATGATTTCTTCCGTAAGCGATACAGCGATGAAATATATGAATGAAGTTATGGATAGCAGCACAAAATCGGTGGGCGCGGCGAAAAATATCAGTGAACAGATCAATCTGACTAATGGAAGTATCTCTAAGATCAACGAAACCGTAAAATTCATTCAGAGTATTGCGGGACAGACGCAGATGCTAAGTCTGAATGCATCCATAGAAGCGGCAAGGGTAGGCGAGGCAGGTAAGGGATTTGCCGTAGTTGCGGATAATATCCGGCAGCTGTCGGAGCAGTCCAGTGAAGGAGCTAATGCCATTAAGACGCTGGCCGCAGAGATTATGGAGCAATCTGATAAGAGTGTGGTCCTGGCTGATGAGATCATGGAGTTAATCTCCAAGGAGCAGGAGAAAGTTAACGAAACGCAGGAAAGTTTTAATGAGCTGAACCAGCAGATCGAAAACAGCCTCAGCAAAATTGATGAAATTGCTGAAAAAACAGTCATTCTTGACGAAAACAAGGTTAGCATTACGGGAAGCGTACAGGATCTGAGTGCGATCAGTGAAGAAAATGCGGCTAATAATGAAGAAGTAACTGCCAGCGTTCAGACTATGGTAGAAAATATCCAGACTGTTACAGATAAAACCGGAGAGATGAACCTTAAGGCGCAGAAGCTGGAAGATGTAATCGGCAAGTTCCGGCAGTAGTCGATTTTATGTAATAGAATAAATCTGTTTCCATCGGTAAAAGAATTAAAATAGGCAGATGTAAGAGGATATCATCTGCCTATTTTTTTAGTTAATCGATCAAAAATTTAATTTTTAAGTATTTTAAAAATATAATTGACAAAATATTAAATAATGCTATAATAAAAACAATATATGAATAAATGCTCATATGTTTAATAGAAAATTATGGAGGATCATGAAAATGAAAAAAAGTTATCAGATTGAAGTGGATTGTGCCAATTGTGCAAATAAGATGGAGGAGGCTGCCAAAAATACGGCAGGCGTTAAAAATGCGGTAGTTAATTTTATGGCGTTGAAGATGATCGTGGAGTTTGAGGAGGGGCAGGATCCGGATGCGGTTATGCAGGAGGTTTTGAAAAACTGCAAGAAGGTGGAAGATGACTGTGAAATTTATCTTTGATGAGTAATGAGTCAGAACCTCAAATTGCTTTGATCGCAGAT
>DLOP01000149.1:19552-27811 GCA_002478505.1 Lachnospiraceae bacterium UBA7481 | reverse complement strand
CGTGCAGAGTATTCCAGTTCCTTGCTATGTCTTGCAACAGGACGGCGCATGATGACAGGTGTGCCGCTTGCTTTACAAATCAGCAGGAAGTGCAAAATGCCGGTTATAATTTATGACCGCCGCCTTCAACGCTTCCTCCGCAGATGCAAATACCTCTGATCCGTTTAACCCGGCTCTGATATCATCCAGCACGGGATCGTTGACCATTTCTTGGTTTGTACCAGATGCTTTCGGATTGGTACTAAGGCAGAACGCTGCCGCAAGGCACAAAACTACCGCAAGTGCCGCCACCCATACTCTCGGCTTCTTCCAATTTAAAATATTCTTTATTCTGTCACCGGTATCACCCTCCCCAAAAGCAAGCGGCACACCTGTCATCATGCGCCGTCCTGTTGCAAGACATAGCAAGGAACTGGAATACTCTGCACGGATATCCTCCGTCATATGGTTCATCACCGCCTCATCACAGCTCATCTCCATATCCTTTACAAACAGATAAAATGCGATCCAGACCAGAGGATTAAACCAATATACGCATAATGTCATATAAAATAACGCTTTAAAGATATGATCTCCCCTTTTGATATGGTGCTTTTCATGCATCAGAATATAATTTTTTTCTGTTTCCGTAAGAGCTGAAGGAAGATAGATCCGCGGATATATAATGCCCATAACAAAAGGTGTCACAATATGATCCGCATGATAAATCCTATCGTCCACTTTTACGGAACCTACCAGATTTTTTTTAAGCCGCGCCAGGCTAAATATGCTATATATAAGCAATACTGCAACACCGGCAATCCACAATACTTCTCCTGTCACCACAAGAATCTCCTGTAAATTATATGTGGTTTCCAGCTTTTCTTCTCTGGGCGTTTCCTTTAAAGGGGTTTCTTCAGGAATCACATCAAAATGAACCTTCGTTACTTCCCCTACGGAATTGTCTACATATGGAATATAGGTAATCACTCCCTCTTCCGTTACAGGAGCATCAAACATCCCCATCAAGGATACCGCGGAAGATATGGATACCGGGCAAAGCAGCCGAAACAAAACAATAAACCACAATAGATAAGAATATACTTTCGGCGCTTTTCTTAACACCAGTCGAAGCAGGAGCACTGCTATGATCACGATACTGGCAGTCATACTCATATTGACGATTCCTGACAACATTTCCAACAACATAGCTATCTCCTCCTATTCTCTTCTATCAACCGTTCCAGTTCCTCTATTTCCTGTTGGGAAAGTTTTTTTCTTGTGGTAAATGACGCAAGAAACCCCGGCAGCGATCCGGAAAATGTCTCCTCAATAAACTGTTCACTCTGGATCGCATAATAATCCTGTCTGGAGATCAGGGATGTGACAACTCCCTCCCGGTTCTGAAAGATTCCCCTTTCGCACAACCTCCTTAATACGGTATATGTAGTCGATTTCTTCCAATTCAATGTTCCGGCGCACATTGCCACAAGATCTCCTGAGCCTATCGGTTCATTCTCCCATATCATATCTGCGAATCTGGCTTCAATAGCACCCAATTTCTTATCACTCATAGTCCTGCTTCCTTCCTTAGATGTTCTTCTAACATATGTCTGCATCAGCCGCAAAAGGTCTACACAATGTAAACTCTTATCGTGAGTTTACACAATGTAGACCAAATTGTCAAGTCAATTATTCTATTTTTCAATTACAACTTATCGCTATTCCAACGCCAATCCGATCATGCGATTTGTATGATCTGCCATGAACAGCGGTATGTTCAGCACATCATCATCCAATTTCAAATTCCCCAGAGAGAATCTAACACGGAGTTTCACCTTATCCGGGAATAGTTCTTTGAATTTCTTGAGACTCCTGCTGTTAGTGTTTGCTTCGGATTTGACCTCTACAGGAAAAATGTCGTTTTCTCTCTGAACGAGAAAATCCACCTCATAAGGGGGATTACTCTGAGTCCAGTAGCGTGGAAGCACTTCAAACTGCGTAATTAAAGCCTGTAACACAAAATTTTCAGTTAATGCTCCCTTGAACTCGGTGAACAGACGGTTACCTTCTCCAAAAGCCGTAGGCGCTAACTGTGCCAGACGGCGGAGCAACCCCACATCCACCAGATAAATCTTAAAAGCAGACAGATCATCGTAGGCAGAGACCGGTAATCCCGGTGCGGTGCTGCGATAGATCTTATGCACCAACCGGGCATCCACCAGCCACTGCAGCGCATCTTCATACTCTCTTGCCCTTGCACCTTCTTTCACGACCTTATAGATAAATTTCTTGTTCTCTCTGGCAAGCTGTGACGGGATGGACTTCCAGATCATAGAGATTTTCGGGAATTCGCTAATATTGGGATGTTTGGCAAAGTCCCTCTCATATGAGCCAATGATCCCGGACAGGGCTTCCTGCATAGCGGAAGTATCCCGTGCTTCCGTCCACATCAACACTGATTCCGGCATACCTCCGGTGACATAGTACATCTTCAATTTCTCGTAAAGAGGATTGAAGAACGCATCGGGAATCGGCTCAATAGTATCTACACTTTCCAGATACTTAACAAGGTTTTCGTCGCCGTTGGCGAGCATAAATTCCGTGAAGGTCATTGGATCAATCTGCATGAAATTGACCTTACCCACCGGAAAAGAAGATGGTCCCGCCAAAGCAATTCCCAGCAGAGAACCGGCACAGGCAATGTGATACTGTGGGGCATTCTCACAGAAATACTTCATGGAGTTGATGACCTTGGAACAATCCTGCACCTCATCAAAGATGATAAGTGTCTTTTCCGGCACAATCTTCTGACCGCTGGCCAGCATCAGATTCTGAAGGATACGGTCCACATCCTTGTTGGTCTCAAAAAACTGCTTATATTCCTCGTTTTCATCAAAGTTAAAGTAGGCCGTATTTTCATAATAGCGTCTGCCAAACTCTTTGAGTACCCAGGTCTTACCCACTTGACGCACACCCTTTAAGATCAGCGGTTTGCGGTAGGGTGAATTCTTCCAATCCAGCAGCTGACTCATAATCAATCGTTCCATAAAAATAACCTTGCCTTTCCACAGCCTGTAATCTGCAATCACATTTTTATTACTATGTTTGCAATTAAATATCACATTTTTTATATATTTTTCGTGTAATTTATCACGTTTTTATTATATTATGAACTTGCAGATATTTCAACCTCTATCTCTTAATTTCCTGAATTTTTATCAACTCAACCACTGGTTTGTATACTTATCCGTTAAAATATTGTAATCTTATATTTAGAAAATTCAGACTTTAATAAAAATGCGAATACGCAGACACAAATTCGCAGGTTACAGAAAGGTATGGTTATTAGTATGGATCAGATCAAAATCGGAGCATTTATTGCTGCATGCCGTAAGGAGCAACAGCTTACCCAGGCACAGCTGGCAGAAAAACTAAACATTACGGACAGGGCAGTTTCCAAATGGGAAAACGGAAAGAGTATGCCGGATTCCTCCATTATGCTGGAACTGTGTGAAATATTAGGGATCAAAGTGAATGAATTATTAAGCGGCGAACGAATGGATACGGACGCTTACACGCAAAGCGCAGAGGAAAACTTAATCATTCTGAAAAGAAAAGATGAAAACAGTAACAGAAAAAATGTGTTGTTTGCCATCATTTATTCCGTTGTCCTTTTTCTTGGAATCCTGGTTTGCTCCATATGCGATGTTGCCATTACCGGAGAATTGACCTGGTCTTCCATTACATTAAGCTCTATCATTTTTACCTATGTTATCTCCTTCCCGATTGTGATACTTGGGAAAAAAGGCATCACCGGAAGTCTGATAGCACTGAGTATTTTTCTCATTCCCTATCTTTATCTGTTGGGAATCCTGATCAATGTATCAGCAGTATTCACCATCGGCTGGCGTATGTCACTGATCTCCATTGTATATCTCTGGATCATATTTTTTGTTTCCTGCCGTCTGCATGCCAGAAAATTCCGTGCTGCCGGAATCAGTGTTCTGCTTGCCATTCCATTAACCATTTGTATCAATGTCACATTATCAAAACTGCTTTCCGAGCCAAGAGCAGATATCTGGGACATCCTCACCATATTTATACTACTGATCACTGCTTTTCTTTTATTTCTTGCAGATTATGCCAAAAACAAGGGCATCCCGAAATAATGGACAGATTTATGCGCTATTGCAGCCGCGGTATTAAATTATATTAAGCCAATTTTTTTGTACATTGAAAAATATAGATCGAAGTATATACCGCAACAACCAACTCGGTGATAGGCATTGCAAACCATATGGAATCTGCCCCTGCCAAAACCGGCAGTACATATAGCATAATACCGCTGATCAACATTCCTCTTGCTACGGAAGCTATAAAGGAAATTTTCGGTTTCATAAGCGCCTGAAAATAATAGGTGGAAAAAACATTGAGTGGAAGCAGTATAAAGGAAATACCGTAACGCCGAAAGATCGACGGAGCAATTTGCAGAACCTCAGCCGTGGGCGTCATAAAAATACGAATAAATGTATTCGGAAACAGCATACTAAGCGCCGTCCACAATATTCCGAAAAATGCCGCTGTCCCCAATGCGTAACGCAGGGTCTGACGGATACGTCCGCCGTTTCCTGCGCCAAAATTTGTAGATATCACAGGTTGCGCCGCCTGTCCCACACTATATGCACAACATTGTACAAAGGTACTGATATTCACGATAACACCATAAACCGCCAAAGCGTTCGTATCAAGATATTTCATAATCTGGCGGTTAAATATGATCGTAAGAATACCCATGGCAACATCTATAAAAAATGTTGCAAATCCTGTTATGGAGATTTCTTTCAGCTTCTTGAAAAGACCCTTTGGCACAATCAACCGAAGCGTATTCTTTTTGCTGAAAAAGTGAAAAAGCATCACTATGCAGGTAATCACAGAACCCGCTGCTGTAGCAACGCCTGCGCCCTTTGCCCCCATATCGCAGACAAAAACGAAAAAATAATCCCCAAAGACATTAAAAAGACCACCCGCTAAAACCGCCACTGTAGCAAGGGTCGGATTTTTGTCGCTGCGGATATACGCCGTCAGCATCTGATTAAACAGAAAAAACGGTATGGCAAATTTGATCGGGAATACATATTCCCTTGCAAGAAAAAGGGTATTATCCTCAGCACCAAACATCGTCAACAGCTCTTTGTCAAAGAATATGACACCCAGCCACACAACAACCGAAAGTATCGTTGAGCCTATCAGTGATGCAGTAAAATATTCATTGGATCTTTTTTCTGCATCCCCGCCCAAACCTCTTGCGGTATTAAAAAGCACCGAACCGCCTATTCCCATAAGAAGTCCCAGACTATAAATAATGTTCCATATAGGCGCTACCACCGCTAAAGCTGCCGAGCCCTCAGACCCGTGATACTGCCCTACCATAGCCATATCCACAATACCATAGATTGACGTTATTAGTGTGCTGCCAAAGGAAGCGGCAAGATACTTAAAATAGATCGATCTGATATTATCCTTTAAAAAGTCCATTTTATCCTCCTAAAAATAAAACCGGATAAGTAACAGGTATCTCAACCTGCGCCTTATCCGGTTTACCGTTTCTAATGAACAGTTTACCTCCGTGCTTTAAAAAACATATGAAACTATTTCTGCAAAATATATTATACTATTTTAGGTTTCCTTGCAAGAGTCTTTTTCAGTCATGTATTTCTTAAAAAACCTGCATTCGTCCTTATTACACTCGGCAGCATCTTCCAGCTTCATATTCACATGGAATACATGCCCCAGTACTTTCTCAGAATTTCCATAAAAATGATATTCAAACTCCACTTCCTGTTCCGTCAGGCGTTCCGCCATATAAGGCGTATGCTTTTTCAGGAAGTCGCCGCTTGCCGTCATCAGATAGGTGGGTGGAAAATGAGCGGTGACGTATCTTTCCGGAGAAACAAGCTTTAATTCCTCCGGTGTCCCCTGTTTGGGAAGCAGCTCTGCCATGATCGAAAAGGTAAACTCCTCCCTTTTCTCTGCATCATCCATATTATAGATGCCGCAGTTCAACGCAACCGCCGTCGGCACAAAGCCTTTCGGAATCTGCAACGCATAATTCTTTGCATATTCCTCATTGGTGCAGATGGCGGAATAAAGACTCAGAAGATGGGCTCCTGCAGAATCTCCTACCGCAAAGATATATCGCGTATTAAATCCGTATTCTTCCGCATGCTCCAAAACCCATGCAAACACGCTGTTTGTATCCTCAAGCTGGCTGGGGAATTTATATTCCGGCGCAAGACGATAAGTAAAGTTCACCACTGCAAATCCTTGCTGGGCAAGGCTCATGCAGTAATACTGATAACGTTCTTTATCGCCATATACCCATGCGCCGCCATGAACGCTGACGATCACAGGCAGTTTCATACCCTCCATAGCCGCCGGACGATAGACGTCCAGAAGCTGCCACTTCGTATCACTGCCATATAAAATATCGTCATACTGCTTGATATCTTCCGGTGCAGTCAGTCCCGCATCCCTGATATCGTCTCCCTCCTGGAAACTTTTTCGGATGGATTCACTTAGTTCGGACATTTTCGTTCTCCTTTTAGTTGATGGATATCTGATGCGTAATCAGGTATTTGTCCCCTTGCAGTTCCTCTACCCGCAGCTGCATCTTGCAGTCTCCGGCATCAAGTTCTACCAAAACTGTAGTCATATATTCATCTTTATAAGTTCCATTATCGATTTCCTGTTCCCATCTGGTCAACAGCTGCCTGCCCTCTATCACATTATAAAAGGTATAATCCCCTTTTCCATTTGTCAGGATCTGATTATGACAGTTCTGGTAATATCCTGCCATATCTTTTATGACCTGCGACTCCGATATGCCGACGTCCGCCAAAGTTCTTAATGTTCCTGCCTGATTTGACGAGGTCGTCTGATTCGACGAAGCTGTCTGCGGCGGCTTTTCCAGATTGCGGTATGTCCGCCCATTACAGGATGGCAGATACACGGAAAGCTCCTGTCTTACGTGATTGCTTGCGTAATCCGTATCATTTTTATTAAAATAATCATAAGTGCCATCACCGACGTCATCCCATGTCGTATCCACATTATAACAGCCGTCATCCAATACAATGATATTCCAAGCATGTCTTTCTCCGGCATAGCCTGCGCAATAATAGCATGGGATATTCAACTGCTGCATCAGATATTGAAATGCCCTTGCATATCCGGCGCATACCGTCTGCCCATTTACCAGCGCGCTATAAGCGCTCTGATTCATTTCCGCCCTAAGATTATAGGTGATATTATCTATCAGCGCATCATGAACATATACTTCTTTTGCGTAATCACTTGATAATCCCCGCGCTTTGTCAAGTGATGTCGGTGACGGCACCTATGATTATTTTAATAAGACCGATGCGGATTATGCAAGCAATCACGTAAGGCAGGAGCTTTCCGTGTATCTGCNNTTGCGCTTTCCAGATTCTGCGCTGTACGGTTAAATTTAAGATCGATCTCCACACACCGCCCGTCTGCGGCATATTTACAGGTATATGCCGTATCCAGCCAAAACAGCTCCGGATGATCATTGTACACTGCGGTCAGCGCATTTTTCAGCTGACCTGTCGTGATTGGTTCCAACGGTGCAAATGCAGCATTCAGTCCATTGACATTGGCATAGATCTGACAATAAATATGCTGCCCTCTCTCATCCAACATGCCATAGTAAGGATACCAGTACGGATCAAAGGTTAATCCTTCACCAGTAAATCCTGTACCAATCTGATCCTGGATCTGCTCAGCCTGAGCGTCGCTGACCGGTATGTATTCCTCTTGCAGCGGCTGATATCCATTTTTGCCGCTGACCGCACTTGGAATCGTCAGACCGGACGTGTTAGGAGCCACATAATTGGAAGCAGTATCTCTTGCTATTCCTGTGCTGCCCCAGTCCAGCGTTTGGTTGGAAGCAGGCTGGTTATTTCCATTAGGGGTTACGCTCTGATTCACATTATAATCAGGAAACAGCGGTGCCTGAACCGGCTCCTGAACAGTATCATTGGTTGAAACGACATCCACAGCAGAAACCGGCAAGTCCGTATAATTGCTGCTCAAAGATACTGTCTGATCCTCTTTCGGAAAAAAGGAATTCCCTATCCTTTTGGATAGATCAGGATTCAACGCACATATGATAATAAATAGAAAAAGCAATGCCAGCAAAGCCATTATAATAGCAGATAATTTTTTAAAAAAGCCCATATTAATAACCATGCCTTT
>DLOP01000149.1:19079-19485 GCA_002478505.1 Lachnospiraceae bacterium UBA7481 | reverse complement strand
GCTATGATTGATAAGTATTGCTCATCTTACATAATTCCGGAGGTTTGAAATGCCGAAAAATCTTAACTCCCTATTTGGCGCGCAGGATATGACTGTCGGCAGTCCGGTAAAAGTGATTGCTAAATTCGCAATTCCTCTTTTGATCGGTAATCTTGCACAGCAGCTCTATTCCACAGTTGACTCTGTAGTCGTAGGAAAATATTGTTCTATAGAGCGCAACGGCTACAATGGCATAGATGCTCTTTCCGCAGTAGGCGTATCTGCGCCGATCATCAATTTGCTGCTTGTGTTGTTTATTGCAATCTCCACCGGCGTGGGGATTCTTGTTGCGCAATATTTTGGCGCAAAGGATAAAAAACGCCTTTCTGTCTGCGTCGGCACCTCCATTACCCTTGTTTTTACTGCC
>DLOP01000149.1:6369-19010 GCA_002478505.1 Lachnospiraceae bacterium UBA7481 | reverse complement strand
CTTTGGCGGCTGCCTATCTGCAGATCATCTTTTGGGGAATCATCGGCGCGGCTTTCTATAATATTGTCTCCGGTATCCTCCGCGGACTTGGCGACAGCCTTTATCCTCTGATCTTCCTGCTGGTTTCCGCCGGTTTAAATATCGTTTTGGATCTTTGGTTTGTAGCCGGTCTCGGCATGGGAGTGCAGGGCGTTGCATTGGCAACCATCCTTGCCCAGGGCATCTCCGGACTTTTATGTATCGTCCGTCTTCTTCGGATGAAAGATATCGTAGAGATTACAAAAAAGAACCTGATCCCAAAATATGACGTTTGTAAGAAAATATTAAAACTCGGACTTCCCTCCGGCATTACCCAGGGTATTTTTTCCCTTGCGCTTGTCATGGTGCAGAGTCTGACCAACCAGATGGCAGACTTTGTTCCCGCCATCAACACCGCCATTATGCGTGTAGATGGATTTGCCGTACTTCCTGCTTTTACCTTCGGACTTGCAATTTCCACCTATATCGGCCAGAATATCGGCGCCGGACGGACAGACAGACTAAAACCCGGTGAACGGGCAGCGCTCTGCCTTACCCTGTGTGTCTCAGCGGTCATCGTACTTGCACTGCTCCTATTTGGCAAACAGTTTATCGCCTTCTTTATAAATGAAGAAAATACAGATCCTATCATATATCAACATGTGGTAGAACTGGGTGGACGCGGGTTAAAGATTCTTGCGGCAGGATATATTGCCATGGGAATCATCCAAATCTATGGCGGTATCTTAAGAGCCGCCGGAGATACCTTATCAACGATGGTGATCTCTCTTATCACCACGGTTGCAGTACGCGTCCCCCTTGCTTATCTTCTTGCTGCGTGGAACAGTTCGGAAGACTGGACGAATGGTCACCCGGACGCCCTCTTTTTCTCTCTGCTGATCTCATGGCTTTTAAATGCGCTGCTTACCTATCTCCGATACCGGCAGGGCAAATGGCGGCAGATCGATCTTGTAGGGCAAAAAAATGATGAAAATTGAACGTATTTTTGAGCGGTCCTTTCTTCTTTTTGAGCGGTACCGCTCAATTTTTTAATTTATGCATTAAAATTAATCATCCAATTTCGCATTTCTGCTTTTATATTTGTCAAAATCATTCCCTAACGCAATAACTCCCCAAAATGTTGAATCAGTTCTTTATTTTCCATTACAATACTTCTTTTGAACCCGGAAAATTGACCTTCTCTACTTAGCATTTGTTTTATTTTTTTCCGATATGCTGTTCGTAATTTTTCATCACTTTCGTTCACATAATTATCAATATATTCCGTAAATTCTTTAATTTCATCGGATATTTTACTCTTCAAATTTTTTGCCTCAAAATCTGAGATTGCTGTTCCTGCACCATTATATATCTTATCTAATAATTCCTGCGTCTCTCCATTTTCCGGACTGTATAATACGGGTAACACTTCAACATTATGTTCCGGATAGCTATTAAATCTTATATGTATATACATTTCCGGATCATCTTTTGTACAATCAATAATATGATCATACTGACTCCCTTTTATTCTGTTACAGTGTGCACAGGCATAAAAAAGATTTTCCCAATTATATTTTAGATCTTCATTGTTTTTGCATGAACGAAAGTGCTCTACATTAATAGTTGTTGGATTTTTCTCTTCACAAAGATAACATTTATTATAAAAATCCTTTTGCAAAATCGAAATAACTTTTTCGCTCCTATAGTCTTCCTCTTTCTTAATAACTATCTCTTTCGGAAGTAACGACTTTTTTACTTTAACCATGCTGTCTTTCACTTTCCTTTTTTTTAAAATCTAATATAATATCTTTTGCCATAAAAACAGGAATTGATTTAAAATATTTAATTAAATCAACCAAATCCTCATCTTCATCCTCACTTCGGGAATCTCCTTTTTCAACAAGTTCAACATACTTTCTATATTTATCATTCATTACATTTGAATACATACTCGTGTCAAAAAGTGAATTTACCAAACATTCGTATGAATATTCTGATAAGTTTTCTACCTGAATCTTCTTCTCAAGATCATAAACCACCGCTGATTCTATTGATGACACAACAAATGGCGAATGCGTTGCTACGATAAATTGAATATTAGGAAAAGCCCTTATCAAAAACGGAAGAACTTTCTTCTGCCAGGAAATATGCAAATGCAATTCTATCTCATCTATCAAAACGATACCCGGCAGATCATATTTTAAATGAGCCTGGTTCTCCATCCTGATTACTATCTCAGAAAATATATGGAAAAGGGCTTCATAACCGCTCGGCATTTCATCCAAGCCAAATGCTTCTCTATCTGGTAATTTAACCTTGAAATACATATCTTCTAATGACAACTCAAGTTTTAGATGTTTATTTTCAAATAATTCTCTTAGAGCATTTTCCAGCCAATTAAACCATTTTTCAATATTCTCAGCTTTTTCCTTTTCCCCTTTTTCCTTAGCTTTCAATTTTTCAAAATACAAATATATCAACAGTTGGCCAAATGAATAATTCATTTTTTCTGCGGGGTTTTTTATTGTACTTATATCCACTACCTCGACTGTTTTCGACTTACTTATTTCAAACTTTCTATCCGAAGGAAAATATATCTGCATGAACTCCCCCTTTCTATATGCATTATACAATTCTTTCCCATCGATATTTTTTGTTAAACTACTTTTTATCCGTATTTTATCTGAAGAAATTCCAAAATCAAATTCTTCCCAAAATGAACCTGCAAATCCCCGTCCATGAATTCCTACTTGATGGCTGATTTCGTCAAGCACTGTTGTTTTCCCACACCCATTAACACCTGTAAGTATTAAATGTTTCATTTCATTCTGTGACAATTTGATTTCGATATTCCTCAAATGTCTAACTTGCAAAATATTGATTTCCGTTAAAAATATCTGCTCCATACCCAACTCCTTCCATATTTTGAGTCTCATTTACTCATCATATGCTACGAAATTCTCTCTCAAATTATCCACTCTGTCTCATCCCCGCAAATATTACGGATTTTTACCCTCAGCGGCTTTTCCCTGCTGCATATTCTTGCATCCCAAAAGTCCTTTGTTTTTGTGCCATCTTTTATGACATATCCATTTTTATCAATCTTGATTTCACTGTCCGAATGCCATTCACCTTCAGATGCGGTACAATCAAGACTCAAAAATTCAATAAGCTCCAACCCCTCCTCGCTGATTTCAATCGGTTTATACGGCTTTTTGCTGGAAGAATTAAGAAATGCCTTTTGATTAAATTCCATGATTTTCTGTATCACGCGGTCACTGACAAATCTGTCTATTGTAACGGCATATCCACCAAATAAATCCTCCTGTATTGATTCACAATGAAACTCTGCATAATCCCCAACCACAACATCATCCAGAATATTTTTTAAGTCCCGCAGTTCTATCTCAACAGTTGTACTGTCATCATTCTTGATAAATTCTTCAATTTCTTTCTGATCTGCAAGGTCGATATAATATACAATTACTTTGTTTACATTGCTTTCCAGCTCTGGTATTGCCTGATGAATAATGCGGTTCATTTGAACCGTATCCAGCAGTTTTGAAGTGCTGTCTTCTAAGTTTGGAATATACACAGGAATTGTGCCAATCTTACTGTCAGAGATTGAACCTGCCCAAAAAGAATCTAATGTATCATCCTGTTTTAATCCCTGAATCAGAGATTTTATTTTATCCATTGTCTGCACAGGATTCCGGTAAAGCTGTACTCCATCTTTAATCTCAAGTACATCAAATTGCGCTTTATCCGCAACAAGACGGTCTCTGGTTGTCTGAATAGAATTGATACCTATATCACAATGAATAAACTTTCTGCCAAGTTTATGTGCAACTGCAGAGGTCACGCCACTGCCACCGAAGAAATCAGCAATAAACATATCTTGATTTGAAGATGCATTAATAATACGTTCCAATAATGCTTCAGGTTTTTGAGTTGCATAATCAGCTTTTTCATTTGCCTGTGAATTAATAGGATTGATATCTAACCACATTGATTGCGCAGGCATTCCCTGTAATTCATCTAAATAGACTTTAGAACGAATCCCTCCTGTTTTGGTAATATGTAATCTACCTTCTTTATCCATTTTTTCCATTGTTTCAAGCGGCATACGCCATAATGAACGGTATCCTTTGTACTCATAATCATAACCACCACCTTGTAATCCTTTGGCTGTAAGATTTCCACTATCCCACTTTCGACCATCTGGATCAGAACGATTAAATCTAGCAATGTACGCATCATCGTATGGCTGATATACAGTATTAAAAATATAATCGGACTGTGATTTTGTATAAAAATATATACAGTCAAAATTATTTCCATAGAATTCTGCATCACTATGAGCAGTAGCTCTTTTCCAAATAATTTCGTTTCTAAAATTATCCTCCCCAAAAATCTCATCCATCAAAATCTTCACATAATGACCTATATGATAATCCAAATGCACATAAATAGATGCCGTTTCACTCATAACACTCTTAATTGCCATAAGATTTTCATACATCCAATTAAGATATTTTTCTTTATCCCAAATATCTCCGTACATCTTTTCCTCAAATGCTTTCAGTTCATCAATATCAAGTTCTTCCTCTGCCTGCTGTATCAATTCCGCAATCTTCGGATTACGACGGACATATACCTTTTTCGCATAGTCAGCTCCACTCGCAAACGGAGGATCAATATATACAAGGTCAACCTGTATGCCATGCTCTTTTAGATAAGCACATGCTGATACACATTCACCACGAATAACCATATTACCGCTGTCACCCTTGCCAACAGTCTCTTTCTTTTCCATCTCATAAAGCAGCATCCCTCGCTCCAAAACCATAGATACATCATCTGCGCCGCGGTATTTCAGTATTCTGTTAAAATTGCCAAGAATCGCCTGACCTTCAATCGGCTCCGGCGCAAAAGGAACATACTTAATTGGCATTTTTCTTTTCCTCCTCAAAAAAATCTGTTATTTTTTTGCGTGTTATTGACAGTCTTTCATTTTCCGACAACACATCCTCAAGATACAGATAATCAAAACGCTCATAGCCAAATGCCTTGTTATTCTGCTTTGTAAACTCTGTTTCCATAAAAATGCGCTTGTCCCTAAATCTGTCTTTATAAAGTTCACCCTTGGTTTCTACTATGACAGCCTTATGAATTTGTCCACTCTGACGCTGTATAATTAAAAAATCCGGCGTGTAAATTCCTATATATACCCAATTCCTGCCTGTTTTTTTGTAACACTTAATCTTGAACTCTGTCATGGCATTATCTCCGTTATAATAAACCTCAAGATTAAGACTCTCTATTTCCGCCAATGTTAGCACTTCCGTTAAAAATGTCCGTTCAAATCCGCTGTCCATATGATAAGGCAGATAATGAAAAGAGCGATCCTTTTGTGGATGAGAACTTATCTCCTTACGTAATAAAGCAGCCGCTATCATATTCGCTGAATTTCCCGTGCTCTCCAACGCTTCTATCGCATCAATAAACTTTGGTTCAACCTCCAGTTTCCCTTTATCATCCAACATAATATTTTTAACAATTTTCTGTTCCGGATAATAATCTTTTACATGCTCCGTATATATTTCCTTTGTAAAGTTTTTTATGTTCAATAATCCCGATTGCTGTGGTATCACTTCTTCATAAGAAGTAAAATCACGTTTTCCGGTAAAAGCTTTACGGATATTAGCATTTACAACTGAAATATCATACTTGGAGCTAAAATATCGAACACCTTCTTTTTGATATGTTATTGTCTGATACACTTCCTGCAACAGTTCTTTATATTGCAACAGTTCTTCTACTTGCAATGTATCAAAACTTTCTTTAGCTATCTTATAAAGCCATGAAACAAACGTTGCCTGTTTTTTACCTCGTTCCACATCATCAAGTTCTCTGCCTGATATCTTCATAGAAAAATCCGTAACTTTCGTTATATCCGAATCTTTTTTCGCATATTCCGCTGATAACGGTATTTGCGTTTCAGGCATTGCTTCACAAGCAACAATCGTATCATACTTTATGCAAAGCTGATAAAAATCAATCTTCGGAAGTTTCAGATATTTTGTGCGGTCATATCTTTGCAATGTAATACCGTTGTCACTCCCCTTGATGAATTCCTGCAACGAAATACGATGCTGTTGTTGTAATTGGGATTCTAACTTTTCTGCATTATCTTGATTTAGATAGATAATTGCCGTTTCCACATCGTTTTTCACAACTTGACGCAGGCACCTACAGGATGTCTGTAAAACCATATTTTTCGGGCAGTCGCCCTCCTGAGAAAGAATAATACCTGTCAAACTCCGGCAGTCCCAACCCTCTTTTCCAATCTGGACCAAAAGAACAATCCTTATTTTTGACAAAGGTGTGTCAAGCGTATCAAACTGCATCTGACTATCGCCGGCGTGCGGATATTGTTTATTCCCTTTATGAAATTTTAAGATTGCATTACTATGTATTCCATATTCTGTTGCAATGCGGGATACAAGAGGATATACTGTCTCTTCCAGTTTTTCAATACTTCCACAATAAATACCAAGTTTCGCTGTAAGACCGCCATCATACACTGTATCCTTATAATTATCCAGAAATTCCTGTACCCCTTTTTCAATAATTCTTTCAGTGTTGGCAATTTCTGAAATTTTTACAATCGGAGATTTCAGAAAATTCCCGATACCTTTCACTAAGGGATAATAATACACAATATTCGTAATTTCAGCAGTAGCGACAGACAGCTTTTCTGAAATATCTATTTTTTCCGCTTTCTCCAGATAAGGCGTACCGGAAAAACCAATCACAGAATTTATCGTACTATTCTCTGCCCATTTATTGACCACAGCTCTAAGCTTGATTTCGTCCTTGACAGCATGATGAACTTCATCAATGAAAATAGACAGAGAAGGAAGCTTTCCAATCAAATTTCGGAGTTCATTTGCCTGCCTATCCCTATCATCATCACTCTCATCAAATAATGAAATCTGTCCGTCCTTTTCCTGAATACGGTCAAGAATCACTTTTTCCGCATTTGTAACAGCTACAAACCCCAACAACTCTGACAGAGGCTGATGGTTCGCAATTTTCTGTACATTGGGATTTTTCGTCTTATTTGATTTTTTAGACGTTTTACTCTGGTCAAGAACTTCGAATGACACCATTCTTTTGATCTCAGATGCCGCCGGTTCCGAAAGTACCCATGACGGATCGAACTTTTGTATTGTCCTTAAACTTGGAACTACAGAAGATTTCAACCCTGACGGTGCAAATATAATGAAATTATGAGCAAATGCCGGATTCAGAGGTTCATTCCGTGCAAAGTACAGGTCCAGATAAATGAATGCCGCCATTAAATATGTCTTCCCTGCTCCCATCGGCAGACTAAAAAGGTAATCTGTATAAGAAACGCCATAAAATGCATCCCTAAAAAATTTCTTGTAATCAATATCTTCTGGTGACTTTTTTATGAACTCTTCTAATTTCTTTGAAACCTGTTCACCCTTCTCGTTTTTTAGACAGGAATATTCAAACAATGCCGCTGCGGCTGTATTTCGCTCCAAATACATGCGGACGTTATTAGATATCTCTGCACTGTCTAAATCAAGTGTATTAAATTTACCCTCGCAGAATAAATCTGCAATGGGTTTGCTCTCACAACAAATCTTTAAATACAGATATGTTTTGATTGCATCAATTTGCGCATCGCGCATCATATCTTTTGACTTTATGTAATCAATTATTGCTGTTACTGTACATTCGGGAGACGCATACCATCGGTTACACGCATTTTCAATCATTTTGTAAAACATTACATTTCCTTTCCACATCACTATTTTTCACATTTTATTACTCAAATGTTATAGTGTGCCACTCCTGACGATTTGCAAATACTTCTATATAGTAATAGTGAACCGTTGAAACCTCAGATGCGACGCAGGAGGTGTTTCCATTTATTTAGAACAAATTCTAAACCATACTGATTTGATCCATTTGCTCTTAGGTTGAAGCGGTCAGATATTTTCAATGTTGCCATAACCCTTCTCACAAAATCACATATTTGTATAAAGTATAATTCTAATGAATTTTTCTCAAAGTACCCTACCACTTTTCATTCTATTTCATTATCAGAACAAAAACAATTACCTATATTTAATGTTACTCATTTCGTCAAGCCTTTATTTACCCACTACCGAATATTTTTATCCGACAAATCAGTCACATCTACATATATCCTTCCCATTGTCTGAGCAGCTTTTATTTTGTTATCCAGTAATTTCCTTAATGTGTACATACTTTCTGTAATTGGAACTAAATCTCCCCCATCAACTAAAATAGTTCTCAACGCTTTTCCTGTTATCAAAGCTTGTACAGCATCAGGAGAAAAACCATTCATTGAAATAAATATTCCCCTGCCATACATTTTTCCTTCTACTTTTGCAGCAAATGAGTATAAACTATCAGATGCACTCCATTTATCATGCCATTTGGCTTCGATTATATAATGTTCCCCATCATATTTAATTGCTCCGTCGATTTGCTCTCCAGTAATCTTAAATGGATCTGTGACCTCTATCTTCTCATTTAAAAATAATTTTCTCAAAAACTCCTCAAACAGATAACCTCTTCTTTGATTATCTATTTTATTTCCTTCTTGGTCTTTTCCATTAAACAAATTTAAAAAAATGTCTTTTAATTCATTTATACTAATACTTATATCCTTCCGCTTTCTTTCAAGTTCATCTTGACGTTGCCTTTCTTGCTTAATTTTGTGATCCCTAATTTCTTGTAATTGCTTTAGGTGTGTGATATTTCTCTTTGCTTCATCCTCATCCAGTTTATTTAAATTTTTAAAATAATAAGGATCAAAGTAGTTCCATTCCGTTAATTGCTTTAACATTGCTCGGAATTGTCCAATGCCTAAATCGCTTCTTTTCTCCAAGTTAGAAAAAACTATATCTACAATTTTGGCTCTAGGAATTCTTTTATATTCACTTTCCGTTATTAGTTCCTTAGAAGTACAGCTAGTATTTTTAAAAAAATCTATTATATCTTTTTTAGGCCAAAAAATAGATAAAATACATCCTTTCATGCAATCCTTTATATCTTTAGGAAACGTGTTCTGCATAGAAATTCATAACCTCCTGTCTTAACAGCTTTTGTTTTTTACTATATCACAAATCTAGAATTAATTATAGTAGTCCAATGTACCACACTCATACAATTCGTCAAAACCTAAACAATCTGGCAAAACTCATACAAATTGGAAAAAGCCAAAAAATTACCAATTTGTACTCACCAATCGGCATGTTATCAGCAATATCCAAAAGCCCAAAAGAGAGGCTCACCAACGACTCCGGTGAACCTCTCCAAACCTGAAAACCTTAGCTGAAAGTCCTATTTTCAGCTTTTTTAAGCCATTTCTCTATACTTTTGTCAAATCGTTCAAAATTTCTATGGCATCAATTTTGAATAGCCGCCGTGCCACTATCAATAATTTCTTAAGAAAAAAAGCCTGCAAATAACCTACACATTATGCGTCAAGCCCAAGCCATCCCTTTACCGTCTCCACAGCATAACCAACTGCCTGAGCAATCTTCTCTGTATCAAGCCCCATTTCATGCAATTTTCCAGCCGTTTCCCTAGCTTTCTTTAACTCCCCATCCCGTTCAGATTCTTTCCTCATTTCCCGAATTGCTTGACACACATTAACCACCTCTTCACTTTCATCATATTTTATTCCCGAATTCGTGATTGCTTCAATCACATCTGCCGCCCGGCGTTCCACTTCCCTAAAACGCTGTTCATTGGCTTCCAATATCCTACTTAAGTTCTCTCTGTCCTTTGAATACTTTATGAACAACATGACCTCCCGCAAACTAGACTGGAACTTCATAATTTCCTCATCAGACATCTGTGCCGGGGCGATCAGCCGAACATGGTAATTATCCATACATGCAAGCACATCCGGATCTGAAACATCCATCATATCAAACAGGCTTAACGGACCGTCCCATTCTTCCGAACCGAAATATATAGTCACTGTGATAGATGGAATCAATTTGTCATCTGCCCAAAAACCGCTTAAAAATTCACCCGTTCTCGGCATTTTCCTAAGCTCACCATCAGAAGCTTCTTCTTGCTCCTTTCTCCGTTTCATTTCTTTCCGATGTGACCTGCCTGCTTCTTCCACTTGCCCTGCATACTCCAGCGCATCATAGAGATTATTTTTCACAGCCATGGCATAATGGATTTCCGTCTGATTCTCTGCACCATAAAGAACATACTCCATCTTCCCGTCTGTCATAGCAGCATACAGCCTCTGTACATCACGGAATTTTTGAACCGGAACCAAAGCCCCATCTGAACCATATGGCAACGCAATCTTAGTGGAATCACGCTCTGTAAGCTGCTCCGGAAGGATTACCTGCCGCCCGCCGTAAATATAATAATTAAAAATGTCGGCAAACACACCTGCATCTTTTACATAATCCTTTGTAATCGTATCTGCTTTCAACGGCATCCATCGCCTTTCTGTATGAATATATGGTCGGCATTCCGTCAAATTCCCATTCCTACCACAATTTTATTATACTAAAAGAACTACTTTTCTTCAAGCATATCCGCGCACCTACAAAAAGCCTATAAAAAGCTTCATCGCTCCCTATCCCGCTGCTTTTTCTGAATATTCTCTCGTACCCCACAATGCTTTTTCCTATACTCATACTCTTTCGGAAATTCATCATAGACTCTTATCTTATATTTTATGCTTTTCATTTTACTTTCATCATATCCCATCCGTTTTTGATATTCTTTCAATTCTGCCATTTGGTCACCCGTCGGCGGAGGAAGCAGCTTTGCTTCCTCAATATCCTGCATGATTCGTCTGTATTCCACCTGTTTCTGTTTTATTAAATTCAACTCAGAATCCCCAGATGCTCCAATAATATCTTTATTCCCAGAAGCATCAAGATAACGCCTCCTGCAGCCTGCGCCTTCTTTTCAAATTTATTGCCAAAGATGCTTCCCACCTTTACACCCACAGCAGACAGGATAAATGTCGTACAACCGATCAGTATGACAGCTGTCCAGATATTCACATCACCTGCCATGGCAAGGGAAACACCAACTGCCAAAGCATCGATCGAAGTTGCCACCGCCATGACAAACATCGTCTTTACAGACAGATCTCCGCTCTCTGCCTCCCCCTCTTTCTTTGACAATGCCTCCCGAAGCATATTCACGCCAATAATGAATAACAGACCAAACGCTACCCAATGGTCATAAGCAGCAATTGCGTCTGCAAACATTCTGCCTGCCAGGAAACCGATCAGAGGCATCAATGCCTGAAAACCGCCAAACCAACTGCCGCAGATCACCATACCTTTCACTGACGCCTTTTTCATAGATAAACCCTTACATATGGAAACAGCAAAAGCGTCCATGCTCAATCCTACTGCTAACAACAGTAATTCAATAAATCCCATAAAAACTCTCCCTTATCTCTCGTGTATGACCACACTCCATGCCGATAACAGTTTGTCCATAGAAAACGCGGCATTGGCAGGACTTGTGGATGGAAGCTTTGTAATCTTTCTTTTGCATACCGGGTAACAATACTGCATATACAGCTCATATGCTTTGCCGCCGTTCGCATAGATCCTTTCAATGGGCGCATGATCTAAGATCTTTTGCATATCGTTGGGAACCACATTTTTGATGGAGCTGTCGCTGGAACCGATAATGTCGCACTGCGCGATCACATCCCAGATGGCAATATGGTGATCATACAATAACTTCTTTTTTTCCTCTATTGTCTGCGGCACAGCCACTGTCCCCACCGATTCTGCTCCCGGCACACCGCTTTTCTGCACCTCATTTATTTCCTGCCGATCGTACTGCCAACACAGTGTTGCGATCAGTTTCCAAAAACGGTTCTGGGGATGGCCGTAATAAAAATGATTCTCCCTTGACTTCACTGAAGGCAGGGAGCCTAAGATCAATATTCTCGAATTTCTATTATATACCGGTTCAAACAGATGTTCAACTGTCTGATATTCTGAACTATCTTTCTGCATGTCATTTCCCCATTTATATAGTATTTTTGGCAATTGCAAAACTCTATTTATACAATCTTTCGTTGTGCAACACAGACATATCATCGCTGGGAACGCTTTCGCTTCGCGCACTACGCAACGGTATTTTTATAATGTTATCTTCTCCAAATCTTCCGGAACATAGAGCTTTCCATGATAATATTTTTTCCCCTCCGCCAGATACAGTTCCCTGCGCTCTTTGATATTCCGGTCCTCCGTATGATAGAGAATCAGATGATCTACATTTAAGCGTTCCGCAGTCTCGCAAGCGTCCTTTACCGTAGAATGTTTTTTCTCATAAGGCCGAAAAATATCTGCCTGGGAGGAAAGGCAGAAAGCCTCATGCATCAGCCATTTGCTCCCTTTTACATAAACCTCGTTACATTCATGATATGGCTCGTCCCCACAACAGGTCAACCGCTCTCCCTCTGCGAGTTCCATCGAAAATCCAAACTGCTTCGCTTTATCAGAATGGATATCAAAAAATGTCACTTTCTTCCCTAAGATCGTCCG
>DLOP01000149.1:0-6328 GCA_002478505.1 Lachnospiraceae bacterium UBA7481 | reverse complement strand
CTGACGCTCCATCAATAACATCCGACAGATGGAAAAAATCATCCCCACCACTTCCTCATGGGCATAGATATATACATCCCCTTCATAGGTTCCGTTTCTCATATTCTGACAGATGACCCGGATCATCCAGAGAATTCCCATCAAATGATCCATATGCTTATGGGTGACAAACATCTGATGGATACTGTTGCAATCGATCCCGGCTTTTTTTAACTGCTGCAGGATCGCATTACCGCCGCCTCCATCCACAAGAAAATTTTCCTGAAGATTTTCCTCCTGCAGTAAAAAACAGGTATTATAACATTCCGTCACCATAGCGTGTCCTGTGCCCAACATAATCAACTGCATCTTATCTATCCTTTCCCGCCTCTGATGCTCTTATCAGTCAAACAGGCTGACCTGTTTCTCTTTTAGAGATGTTACCTTTCTCTCATTTACCTTATCTTCTTCCGTAAGCGCTCCGCATAATAATGGAGAATTCAAATCATATTTACTGCAATTTTTCACAACGCTTTCCTGACTATGATTCGCATAACAATACTTACAACCATTTTTACAGGTATTATAAGTTCCGATATCCACGCTTTCCACGCATCCGCATTCCGGTCTTTGATTCTTATCTTTTCCCACCTTTATTTTATAACCTGTGATATCCTCTATCAACTTCTTATCAATACAACAATTATGCTCAATGCCGCAATCTGATAGATCCATACTTTCAGCGCAGCTGCCGATTGCCATTTTGTTTTTTCCCGCTATTCCACTTAATGTTTTACAAAACTCTTTTAATGCAGGTCCATCCATATCATAAGCATTAACCGCCTTCATATTTTTTTGATTCTTTGCATAGGTATCAACAAAACTGATCACGCACTTATTTGTATAGCCATTCAACGCGCCCGCGATCTGTTCAAATGCTTTGATATGATACTCCGGCGTATAAACTTTGGTAAATATGATCGGGTCATATCTCCAGACCACCTTATCCTTTCCGATCTTCTCAGATAACTTTTGAAAGATCGGTATCATGATCTCTTTTTTATGGGGAACATTACATTCCATATCCTGTCCATATCCTGTCAGCGTAAATTGAAAGTAATACTGATATGCAGATAACTCGTCCAATCTCCCAATCATCGGCTCCGGGTTCTTCGTCCAAAACACAATACAATCCACCACCTTAGGAGAAATGTCGATCTTACTGACCTGATGCGGATTCATAGGATTTCTTACATATACGAAACCTTCTTTGATCCTATGAAAAAACCAATCCGAATAATAATTCGGAATATCCGTCCTGCGGCTGACACTTAAAATCAAAAGATCTGCTTCCTTTCTTCTATGTTCTCCTATTCCCCAACATATTCAAACTCCCGGCGATTTTCCGGCAGATCCTCCACGCTCACCCATCCCTGTCCGCCCGGTACCTCCCAGATAGGAATCTCCACCGCGTTATCCGCCCATTTCGGAAGAGAAAAACTGCCAATTTCCTCCGGCAGCGCATCAATCAGCGCAGAGTAGACCTCATCAAGTTCCTCATCCCCTTCTACCAGTTCCGCTTCTGACCAATCCAGCCCTTCCGGCATCTGCCAGATATTGTTCAACTCCCTTATACACTCTCCATTCTCATAAAAACACAGCGATACCTCACTCCGAATATACTCCATCCCGTCTTCCTCTGTAAAAGATTCAACTCTTTCATAACGTATCCAGATATACTCGCTTTCTCCGGTCTCATTAAATCTCCAAGTATAATTGACAATACTATTGGCGCTGCTAGCCCCTATATCCTCAAAGATACCACCCTCTCTCAGCATCACCGGACTTCCTCGCATTACAAAAAAATTTTCTTTTTTATCCCACGCATACAGTCTCCCATCTTCCTCATGGAATACGTACAGGTCTGTTGACTCCCCATTAGCCTCAAACATAACCATCAGTTCCTCTTTTCCGTCGCCATCCAGATCCTCCGCTGCCAACTGCATACCATACAGGTGTCCATAATTCTCTTCCAGATAAATCCTGAAATACTCCGGCCATGTCAGGTCCTCCTCCTGATGTCTGTCATACGCAGTTGCCTCACCTTCCAAAAACGCACAGAAGAGATCATTCTCCCACACCTTATCATCGCTGACATAATAGATCAGATTGTTATCTTTCGATTCTTCTATAGGATCTTCCACTGTTTCCGACGTTTCCCCGCTACCCGTATCATCAGGCAGTTCCTCTGTCTCTGTTTCCACCTCAGACGACGAAGGCAGAATCTCGTCACCGGATACCGCCATATCTCCTTCTTCGACAACCATATCGGGAGACGGTGTATCCTCAGACGCCGCACAACCTACACACCAAAACATACACACCACTGCAGCCGCCACTGCCACTGTCTTTCCTATCCTTCTTCTCATAGATTTCCTCCCCCCACCGTCTGATACCACTCCGCTGCTGTCTGCCGTTTATAAAGTTCTTCATCATAAATAATTTACAAAAAATAATTAAAATTCAATTTGCACATGAAATCTATTATATAATCCATTTTTCTATTTTTACAACTTTAGATCATGCTACAGTGAATTGTATTCCTCCGTAATATCTTCTTCGTCCCCTTCATATTATCTATTCCCCAACATATTCAAACTCCCGGCGATTTTCCGGCAAATTCTCCACGCTCACCCAGCCTTGTCCGCCCGGCACCTCCCAAATAGGAATCTCCACCGCGTTATCTGCATGTTCTATAGGTAAAAAATAACGAAATTCCTCGGACAGTGCAGCAGTAAGCGCAGAATATACCTCATAAAGTTCTTCCTCATTCCCTTCCACCAGTTCCAGCTCCGTTTCGTCCGAATCCCCCGAAGCCGGTTCCAACATGACATAACCCAGTTCCCTTACACACTCTCCATCCTCAAAAAGATACAACGACTCCTCATACCGTATATACTCCTTCCCATCTTCCCCGCTGAACTGGTTAACATGATAGGAATCAGCCCACATATCTTCTTGCTCCCCATCCTCATTAAATCTCCAGAGGATCCGGTAACCTTGTCCCCAATATTCAAAGACACCTCCCTCTCTCAACTTCCACGGCACCCCTCCGAGATTAAAGTCTTCTACTATGTCCCATGCATACAATCTTCCCGCGTCCTCATGAAATACATACAAATCATATAAATACTTACCGCCCAGCATAAGAATCAGCTCCTCCGCCCCATCACCATCCAGATCCTCCGCTGCCAACTGCATGCCATACAGGTGTCTGTAATGCTCTTCCAGATGAATCCTAAAATATTCCGGCCATGTCAGATCTTCCTCCTGATGTCTGTCATACGCTGTTGCCTCACCTTCCAAAAACGTCCGGAAAATGTCGTTTTCCCACACCTTATCATCACAGACATAATAGATCAGGTTGTTATCTTCCGATTCTTCTACAGGATCTTCCACTGTTTCCGACGTTTCTCCGTTGCCCATCTCATCAGGCATTCCTGTTGTCTCCGTTTTCTCTACAAGCGACGGAGTTACAACCTCGTCACCGGATACCGCCGCATCTCCTTCTTCGGTAGCCCTATTAGGGGTCGGCGTATCCTCAGACACCGTACAACCTACACACCAAAACATGCACACTGCAGCCGCCACTGCCACTGCCCTTCCTATCCTTCTTCTCATAAATTTCCTCCTACAAAGATCTGATACCACTTCTCTGCCGCTTCCTGCAGATCAGAAAGCCTACCCCAGTCCTCAGGATTTATATAGTCCTCCATTACGATCCTGGCAGCTGTCTGCACATCGTTTCCAGGATGGCGGCTCACTTCTTCTAAATAAGCAGGATAGACCTTAGAATACAATCCATCTTCCCCTAACTCGTGTATGATATATGCCGCCTCCGCCCACCTAACCTGCCGGTCATTGATGTATATTCCCTCATATTCGGAAAAATCCCCCTTTTGAGAAGCATTCTGGTATTCCTCCAGTTGCTTCTGAAACTCCTCTCCGGAGACGTCATATCCACATTCCGCAAGATAATATTCCAGAAGTAGCTCAGTCCGGTTGAAGGTCCATTGAACGCTTCCCAGTCCAAATCCATGACGAGCAAATCCACATTGCTCCGCAACACATACCGCATCATAGTATAATTGCACCAAGTCCACCTGTGTCACATTGTGTCCTTGATATTTTTCCATATAACCGATGCAATCACTAACATGTTCTAAATAATCCGGCTTGTTTTCCGGATGTTTCTTATAATTTGCATCCTCAAAGTTTCCACATGCCCCTTCGCCCATGATATTCCCCACTACTCCCGCAACAAACGCCTCATCATATCCCTCATCTATCATTACTAAGCTTATCTGTACATAAAACATGACTTCCGATCGTGTTCTTTTCGGATATGCTTCAATCACATTTCTCCGCTTTTCAAACAGCTCTTCAATTCCGGCAATCGTGATTTCGCACTCCTCCGGTGTTGCCTGTTCAAGAGTCGAAATGGTTTCCATCAGATAATCATAATCTCTTTCACAGATATACATCTGCTTTAAAAGACTGTCAATATATCCACAGAGTTCTTCCTCCGTTGCACATCCCCTGCTATACGCAACAAAGATACCACAGTCATATATCCCCGGAGGCAGACCCCTTTCATCCGGCGCTGTCTCTAACAACCTCCTGTATCTGTCGAGATTCATTGCATCCGTCCCATTATGGATCACGGGTATTCCTTCCCGCATTTCTACCGGTGCAAGAATGCCCGCAATCTCCACATTGCTATAATCCCCTCTCCTTAACGCTTCCAAATAACGCAAATACACCCGCATCTTTTCTCCATCTTCCGGACTGTTGACGCCATGATCCATCCTGAAACCGGCAAGCTTTCCTGCCGCCTGCCTGAGAAGCTCCTCCCTTGTCACCGGCCAGTATTGTACAGTTTCCAAGTCTTCTTCCTCTTTAGATTCCGCATCCTGTCCCGCTGTTTTCCGAATACCGTCACAAGACCATGCTCCTTCTTCCTGATATTCCAATTCTTCCATCAGGCTTCTGCACTCCGCCTTAAACTTTATGATTTTTTCTATATTATTTTCCATATCCTTTACAAAACGATTCCTGATCCACTCATTTTCATCCAGAAACCGCTCAAGTCCCTGCCTTACCTTCTGACCATAGAACCCAAAATCCGTCTTTCCGATTTCTTCCTTTACTGCCACGCATGCATACTTCAAACCACCACATTCCGCTTCTGCCGGGATCTGCTCTGCCGTTTCCTCCATCTCCCTGACAGCCACGGATGCCGCCTCCATTAGTCTTTCCATCTCTGCCATCACATTTCCGATTCGCTCGCCCAGCTCGGTGACCTCACGGTAATCTATGTAATAATTTCTTGCTAACACTCCTGTCTATTCCTCCTTATTTTTCAGCGATACGCAATAGTCCTGATCAGCTTCTTCAAATGCATCTGTTGAATTTTCAAGAAGCTTCAGAATTTTTATCATAACTCCTTTTAATTCCGTTAATGCCTCCCGCTCCTGTCTGATATTCTCCAGTGCTGCTTCTGCTACAATTCCGCTAGACTGGCTTACCGCTTCCTCTATTTTTCCATACCCTGTAAGAATGCTTCCGTCAAGAACATCCCTGATTTGAACTTCCAACTTGTCAGCTTTTTCTCTAACAGTGTTATATGATATTTTTATTCCTCCCACTGTACGCTTCGCCTCCCCTCCTCGTCTACATCCGATAACTGTTCTCCCAATGTTTCTATTTTCTGTCCTGTAGTTTTAAAGATACTCTCCAATTCCGGAAGCAATCGGTTTTGAAGCACCTCCACCGTCTGTTTCAGCTTTTCAGAAACCTGTTCCGTGTGAAACACATCCTTTGAAAGTAAGATGCTTTCCATCTCCGCTATGTACTCCCGGATTAGTCTGCCACTTTCCTCATGAATCCTGTTTACTTCATTCTTTAGATACTCATATTCATCAATCTGTAGTTTTTCCATTTCTTTTCCCTTTCTCTTAATATGGCAGCCTTCTGCCATACTCTTTATCTGTCCCTGACAAATTTAATTCTTATAACTGTGCTTCCAGTTCACGAATTTTTTCTTCCAATCCATAGATACACGATTCCAGCCGACCAATCTGCGCTTCTGCTGCAGAAACAAGTGTGGAAAAACATCTGTTTTTCTCCCTCATAGCAGTCTGTGCATATGCTGCACCAGCTGCCGTCATATCTTCCGTAGTACAGGTAAAGACGTTCCTATCTGCCTCCAATTCCATTGATGCAAGAATAGTAACCTTTGATATAATCTCCTCAAATTTTATTTTTTGACAATATATCTGCGCCTTTA
>DLOP01000130.1:11772-11922 GCA_002478505.1 Lachnospiraceae bacterium UBA7481 | reverse complement strand
GCAGCCTCATCTGTTTTCGGGGATTTAGGCTTTATAAATTGGTACAGTTTTTGCTGTGCGGCTGGATCGGGTACTTTTTGACGTTGCAGATTGGCGCGAAATTTTCTGTGGAAGGAACTATGCTTGTGGTCATTGCTTTGGCAGCAGGGC
>DLOP01000130.1:11359-11713 GCA_002478505.1 Lachnospiraceae bacterium UBA7481 | reverse complement strand
TGGTAGTATTTTCCTTTTTCTGGCGTCAGGCGATGGCGTTGGGAAAGACGCTGCTGGAGCAGGTGAGCAGTGTGGAGCATGTATTTACCTTCGGCAATTTCTTTCAGACAGTACTGTTGGGAGTAAAAACCGGAGAGAATATGAATTTATTGGAGCTTATGCTGCTGGAGACCGGATTCCGGCCGGAACGCTGGAGTGAGGGACTGGAGCAGATTGTATCGCTGTTAAAGCAGGGCATTGTTTGGGCAGGTGTCGCAGGTATGATCTGTGGTATTCTTGCGTTGGTGTTTGGCGATTATGTGATCATTATTCTGACGTCAATTTTTGGCGGGATGCTGCTGAATCTTCTGGTGG
>DLOP01000130.1:11106-11247 GCA_002478505.1 Lachnospiraceae bacterium UBA7481 | reverse complement strand
ATTGTGCCTGCGGCAGCATGAACCCGCAGGTTACGGAAAGGTACGGTTATTAATACAAAATGGAATTACAGTATATTAAATCTATTTTTAAGGATAAGGAGTCATGGAAGGACCGTGAGGTGACAGTGGGCGGCTGGGTGC
>DLOP01000130.1:8981-10890 GCA_002478505.1 Lachnospiraceae bacterium UBA7481 | reverse complement strand
TATCCGCTGCAGAAGAAGCGTCATTCCATGGAGTTTTTGAGGAGTATTCCCCATTTGCGGGCGCGGACGAATACTTTTCAGGCTGTATTCCGCGTACGTTCCATCCTTTCTTATGCGATCCACCAGTTCTTTCAGGAACGGGATTTTGTGTATGTCCATACACCGATCATCACCGGAAGCGACTGCGAGGGCGCCGGGGAAATGTTTCAGGTGACGACGCTGGACTTAAATGAGATCCCCAGAATGGAGGATGGCAGCATTGCATACGAAAAGGACTTCTTTGGCATACCCGCCAATCTGACGGTGAGCGGTCAGCTGAATGTGGAGACTTATGCGTTTGCTTTCCGTAATGTCTATACCTTCGGACCCACATTCCGGGCGGAAAATTCCAATACCACCAGACATGCGGCGGAGTTTTGGATGATCGAGCCGGAGATTGCGTTTGCTGACCTGTCAGACGATATGGCGCTGGCGGAAAGCATGTTAAAATATGTGATCGGCTATCTACTGGAGCATGCGCCGGAGGAAATGGCTTTTTTTGACCGGTTTATCGACCCCGGATTGACGGAGAGGCTGCAGCATATTATAAGTTCGGAGTTTGCCCATGTCACTTATACCGAGGCGATCGATCTGTTGGAAAAGTCTAAGAAGCAATTTGATTTTCAGATAAGCTGGGGATGCGATCTGCAGACGGAGCATGAGCGGTATCTGACGGAGGAAGTCTTTGGCAGACCGGTTTTTGTGACGGATTATCCAAAGGAGATCAAAGCGTTTTATATGAAACTGAATGAAGACGGAAAGACCGTTGCGGCGATGGATCTTCTTGCGCCCGGTATCGGCGAGATCATTGGCGGAAGCCAGAGGGAAGATGACTATGATAAGCTGATGCAGCGCATGAAAGAAGTGGGACTGAAGCCGGAGGAATATGAGTTTTATTCTGATCTTCGGAAATATGGTTCTGTCAGACATGCAGGCTTTGGATTGGGATTCGAGCGGCTGATGATGTATGTGACAGGTATGGGCAATATCCGGGATGTTATCCCATTTCCCCGGACGGTGAGACATTGTACCTGATAGCGCCGGGGATACATTCGATGCCGGATATGCCTTCAAAATAGGCAATGACGTAGGAATTGTCGTTGTCAAACGTCATTGCCGGATGAATCAAAGATTTGTGCCGGAAATAATACTTGCGATAGAATTTTCCGCCATGTCGATGATCAGTTGCCTGCCGGATTGATGGCTTAGATATTCCCTCGCCTTTTCCCGGTCGGTAAGAATGGACATGACATCGGTTTCCTGTTGGTTATAGTTCTTGGTTTTCAGAGATTCGATGCTGTCTGCGAGTTCTTTGATCGCAGTAAGAATTTCTTTGTTGTCTTCATTCGCCGCATCGGATATGTAGCCGGAAAGAATATCGGAAAATTCCTTTGTTTTGGGATTCGTCTCTGTTTCCTGTGTTGACTCCGTGATCTGACGGCTCGTATGGGGCAGAGAAACGGCATGTTTTGCATAATGTGTATGATGAATGGTTCCTGCCAGTTCATTAACATTCATAAAGATAACCTCGTTTCTGCTTCACAGGCGCGAACGCAGTGAGCATTGATTAGTACATTATAACACAAATTTTTTCTATGGTATAGCCTTTTGAGAAAACTTAAGGTAATTGCGGTAGAGTTATGTAAACCTCAAGGGCAGAATTGTGGAACGAAAGATTATAAAGCAATTGTTTCGTAATTAGGGAAACACTGATGAAACCGCTTCCTTAGAAAATAAATTTAAAAATTTAGCGCGGCATAAGAATCGCGCGGAAAAGAGGATAAAAGTATGGATCAAAACAATATGTCCCAACAGGAAAATTTCGGCGGGCAGCTGACCGAACCAGTACAGAATCCTTATATGCAGCCGA
>DLOP01000130.1:8286-8848 GCA_002478505.1 Lachnospiraceae bacterium UBA7481 | reverse complement strand
TCTGGGCGTTTGGCGGCGGTACAAAAGCAAGCAAGGCGAATTATTGTAAAGCGCAGCTGCTCTGGATGCTGATTTTCTACTGTCTGTCATTCGTATTGACAATTATATTCTTTTTTGTGGGCTTTGGGTTGATCGGCAGCCAGATCAGTTCTATGATGTAGTGTATTGCGTTGCAGAAAGGAGGATAAAAGTATGGATCAAAACAACATGAACCAACAGGGAAACTTTGGGGTGCAATCGGTGGAACAGACACAGAATCCTTATATGGCGCCGATGCAGCCGCAGCCGGCGTATCAGCCTCCTATAGAATCGGATGATGTATCTATGGGCGAATGGATGTGGACGCTTTTACTTCTTTATATTCCCGTTGTGAATTTAATTTTGATGTTAGTCTGGGCGTTTGGCGGCGGTACGAAAGCAAGCAAGGCGAATTTCTGCAAAGCGCAGTTGATTTGGACGCTGATTTTCTTCTGTTTGTATATCATAATGATTATTGCGGCATTTACTTTGGGCATCAGTGCGGCTAATAGTTTGTTGCATATCGGCGCCATATAAGGATTCT
>DLOP01000130.1:6285-8248 GCA_002478505.1 Lachnospiraceae bacterium UBA7481 | reverse complement strand
AGACCGCTGCCGGAGACGGGAAGTCCGATTTCTGAGGATTCCACGAACCCGCCGCGGTTTTTTACAATGGCAGTTTCCAGCATGTAGGTCAGAACAGCGGGCTGCAGACCGGTGGTGTAGGAATTGATCAAAAAGAAACCGGCGTCTTCGGAAAGAAGCTGGGCTGCTTTTTGGATCAAAGGATAGACGGCGTCTTCTATTTTCCAGATCTCTCCCTTGGGACCCCGTCCGTAGGAGGGAGGGTCCATGATAATGCCGTCATACCGGTTGCCGCGGCGCAGTTCCCGCTCAACAAATTTGACGCAGTCATCTACCAGCCAGCGGATGCTGTGTTCTCCGATGCCGGAGGACGTGGCGTTTTCTTTTGCCCAGCCGACCATTCCCTTAGAGGCGTCAACGTGGGTCACAAAGGCGCCGGCGGCTGCTGCTGCGATGGTAGCGCCTCCTGTATAAGCAAATAAATTCAGAACCTTATATTCTTTTTTCCCTAACTCGATCTGCTCCATGATCATCCGGGAGAACCAGTCCCAATTCACAGCCTGTTCCGGAAACAGACCTGTATGCTTAAAAGCAAATGGCTTTAAATGGAAACGAAGCGGTGCGGTCGCTGTCTGTTCAGGAAGTTCATAAGCGATCTCCCATTCCTGCGGCAGCCCGAAAAATTCCCATTCACCACCGCCTTTGCTGCTTCTGTGATAATGTCCGTTCTTTTTCTTCCAGCCCCAGTGATCGTGGGGCGTATTCCAGATCACCTGCGGATCGGGGCGCACCAGGATAAAATCCCCCCACCGTTCGAGTTTTTCCCCATNNCTGTGCCTGTCCTGCCGGCTGCGCGCCGGTATTATCTGGTTGATACATGTTATTTTGATCCATACTTTTATAATCCCCCCACCGTTCAAGTTTTTCTCCATTCGATGTATCGTAAACCTCATAATCTTTCCAACGGTCTGCAGTCCACATGATGATTTTCTCCTTACTATGCTATACCGAACAAATTATAGTTCATTATAACACATAACGTGGCGAGAAGGTACTATTGCAGGGAAAATATAACTGCGTTTATAAAATAATGACCTGGATAATCAAAAAACAGCGGTATTACCAGCACCTGATTTGTTCAAATGATATAATTGTCTTTGATGGCACCGGAATTGGTTTTATAAATGATTCTCCAAAGTTTTGATATTTTGTATCTATTCATAATAAACGGCGTATCATTTGCTGTTTATTATAAATCTGTATTTGGGAATAATCTCTTAATGTCCTATGACAAGACATTTTTGGGAAGGAATAAAAATGGCGGGAATTATTGATATAGAGACGAAAAATTTGGTAGGGAAAATGTAAGGCAGTACCGGAAGGCTATGAAGATGAGTCAGCAGGAATTGTCCGATAAGCTGGAGGTTCTGGCGATATACATCTGCCGCGGTTCCGTTTCACGGATAGAGGATCAAACAAGAACCGTGACGTACATAGAGCTATGGGGGCTTGCGCAGGTTCTGAAGGTTTCCATTGATGCATTTTTTGATGAATGAATTCAAAAAATATATTTACATGTCCCATCATAGCTGATATACTAAGCTCACGTGAAAAACATTTGCGACTGCCGTCTGGGCAGTCCAAACATTCTGGCGTTTCACCATATTTCACAGTTTAAAGTAACCCGTTGGCGTTTGTAATGATTTAAGCGTTGCAGGAAAAAGATTGCAGAGTGTCAACTGTTGCAGGAAAAGATTTCAATGACTTAAACATTGCAGCAAAAGAAAAGATGAAAGGATGATTGTATGTCAGGAAAAACACTGATGAAACAAACCGCCGTTTATGATGGCCGTAAACTGTGGGATGAGATCTTAAAGGCTATCGTTGACACCATGCCGGAACAGCTGTTTCCGTTGTTTAAGGAAGTTTATGGAAAAGAGTACCCGGAGGGGACTTCCATTATATTATTGGAGACGGAGACCTC
>DLOP01000130.1:0-6200 GCA_002478505.1 Lachnospiraceae bacterium UBA7481 | reverse complement strand
ATGATCATGAAATGGTGATCCGAATGTTCGCCTATGACGTGCATTTCGCGGTCACCCATACGAAAGCCTTGGATGGAGACACCGGAGAGATCATATTAAAGTTTCCCCGTTCCGTGGTGATCTATCCGGAGGGAATCAGGGCTGTCCCTGACCATCTTCAATGCCGTATTATCTTTCAGGATAACAGTGAACATATTTATACGATTCCTACCGTTAAAGTACAGAGTTATTCTTTAGAAGAGATCAGAGAGAAACATCTGATACTGTTTCTGCCTTATACGATGCTCCGTTTCCGCTCCCGGTTAAGACGGAAAAAGAAGATCACGGAAAAGGAATTGACAGGGTATCTGGAGGAGGTTATATTAATTTTAGAGGAAGAAGTATCTGCAGGCGATCTAACGGAGCTACAGTATCACGACTATGTAAGATTGATCCGCCATGCGGCGGAAAGGGTATTTGCGAAGCATAGAAAGATGTGGAAGGAGGCAGATAAAATGACCAAACCTTTAATAAAACTACCCAGCGTAGAAATCAGGGAATTGAAGGAAGAACTTGCCGAGAAGGAAGCGGAACTGGCCGAATACAGAAAGATGCGGGAGGAAACAGATAAGATGACCAAACCATTAATAAAATTACCCAGCGTAGAAATCAGGGAATTGAAGGAAGAACTTGCTGAGCAGAAGGAGGAGAATGCTGAACAGAAGGCCAAGATAGCCAAGCAGGAGACGGAGATAGCCAAGCAGGAGACGGAGATAGCCAAGCAGGCGGCGGAGATAGCCAAACAAAAAGCAGAGAACCAACGTTTACAGGAGATGCTTCGTTTAGCGGGTACGAATTGATTTAACGCAAAATTCTTTTATTAATTCGAATACACTTTGCAGATTGACTATATTGATTCAACTATCGGGTGAATAGTTGTATCATATCTAGCGAAAATTTTTAAAACTATTGATTTTATGTGGATGATTACATATAATAATATTAACCAATGAAGCTTATGATTTTTCGGATTCATAAGTGGAGGTTCTTCCGTAAGTTTCGGTTCACTCACACCGAATAGGCGCAAGCTGAAGAAAAGAGAACCGTTTTATAGAATTTCAGAAAGCTCTTGGCTGGGGTCAAGAGCTTTTGATGTATATGGAGAAATCATTCGGCATTGGGCTGGAAGAGCAGGAATTATTCCCTAACCGTATCCGCTATACGGGACAGCAGTATGACGGGCTGACAGGGCAGTATTACTTAAGGGCAAGATATTATAACCCAGTGTATGGGCGTTTCATGCAGGAGGATGTCTATCAGGGGGACGGGCTGAACCTGTACGTATACTGCGACAGTAATCCGGTGGTATATTATGATCCGAGTGGATATAATAAATGCGGAGGGCAGGCCAAAACAGAAGATACGGACGAAAAGACGCGGACGGAACAGACTACACAAGGTAATGTAGAGGGTGGTAGTAACTCTAGGATTCGACCGAGCAATCCTTACGATGCTAATGCTAAACCAAGTGGTACTTCTGCAAGAATTGCAGATAATTTAGATGATGCAACAAGATGTTCTTTGATGAGAGAAAATGAAACTGCAGAAGTACTTGCAAGAAATAGTTACAATATAGAGCATAACCCTGTAGTAGAAGGTACAACCAGAAAGCCAGATTATAGAATAGAAGGAGAAATTTTTGATTGTTATTCACCAGAAGGTAATACAGATGTAATAAATATATGGCGTACGGTTGAGGAAAAAGTAGTTTCCAAACACCAAGCTGATAATATTGTTCTTAATTTGGATGATTGGCATGGTAATCTAGATGACTTAATTATACAATTTAAAGATTATTCAATTGAGGGCTTGAAAGAAATTATAGTAGTACAGGATGGCAGAGTATTCTCTATATATCCTTAGGAGGTCCAGAAAATGTCTATATGTGTATGTGCAAGAGTAAATGGGAAGTGCATAGATGAGAAATTATTAGAAAAAGTTATGGTCGAATTTTTTCATCCTAAAAATTCTTTTACTAAGGAGGTTAATAAAAAATGTGTGACATATTCTGGAATTATGGATGAAATTACCATTTCTTTTGTGTGTGAAAAGAATCCTCCATATAATATTTATGATTCCAGTATTATTAATGGTGAATATAAATTTACACAATTATTATTTTTTGATGTAAACAAGGAAAAGGCTACTGTTGATACATATAAAATAATCATAGATTTTTGTAAATACCTAAAAACCAAAATTGAAAGTGACATATTGGTCACATCAGATGTGCATAATGATATATGTTTATTGAAGGAACAAGAAATGATTTGGTCAGAAGACATTTCATTTATTAAAAAAACAGATTGTGATACTTAAGGGCAAGATATTATAACCCTGTATATGGGCGTTTCATGCAGGAGGACGTCTATCAGGGGGACGGGCTGAACCTGTATGCGTACTGTGACAATAATTCAGTGATGTACTATGATCCAAGCGGAGACTATAGTAAGAATAAAATTAAAAAATAAACTAAAGAAAGGTAGGTTTTATTTATGGAAATTATAAAAATAATTGATAGGATAAGAAAAGAGCCGGATTGTATTGTATTTAGCCCGTGTGGACAACCATTATTAAATAAAGATATTGTATTACCACAAGATTTGCAACTTTTTTATGAGATTTGTGGAGGAGTTTCATTATTTATGAATAAACCATATGGTTTTACTATTGTGAATCCAAAAGAAGTTGTGCAAGCAAATACTATTATTGTTGGGGATCCGTGTGAAGAAGATATTTCATCGTGGTGGTATATTATATGTAAAGATATTCAAAATAATTATATTACTCTAGATTTATCAAAGGAAAGATTAGGTATGTGTTATGATAGTTTTTGGGATCGACATGGAGTTGCAGGTGAATGTGCAATTGTTGCAAAATCATTCACAGAATTATTGATACATTTATTAGATAATAAGGGTAAAAGTATATTTTGGTTAGATGAAAATTTTGAATATATCGGAGATGCATATGATTCAATATAAAAATATTATGTGTAGACATATTTAATAAAATAAATTTAAGTTATGGTATTATACAGTTTCCCATGGGCAGATGCTTCTGAGGAGTATAGGAGAAAACGATGGAAAAAGTAAATATTCTTTTAGAACAAGCAGGATATTGTGAAGAAAGAAATGTAGATATTTCTGCTATATTACATATGTATGAAGAGTGCGGTTATCATTATAATTCTAAACAAAAGAAATTTATAGAGAAGTATGCATGTTTAGAAATTCATTATACCCATCCTATCTGGAAACAGGATATGCTTCTTCGGTTAAATCCAATAGAAGCTCAAAAGGTAATAACAATGGATGTAGTAGAAGAGTATAATGAATTTTTGCAAGATGATTTGTTAATAATCGGAGACATAGAAAAGGAAAACATGACATTATTTCTATCTAAAAATGGATTTTATTTTACAGGCTACGATGATTGTCTTATAAATTGGGGTGACAACTTTGAAATAATGCTTAATAAGTTAATATCAGGTGAGAAAGGTGAATTGCAAATAATACCCCAGGGGGTATAAGGGGGAGGGAAATATCCCACCATTATTAAATAAAAACACAGTATCAGCGGTATTCCAAGACCCTTAAAAATCATTAAATACCGCTGATTTTCTGATTCCAACTGATTTGCATAGTAATATACCACATATAGGTTCGGTATCCGATATGAGAGGAGGAATTAAGTAATGAACGAACATTTTATAGCTAAATGTAATGTTTTGTTTGAAAATAATTGTAAAAAAGAAAAGATAGTGGAAGAATTAATAAAAATTCAGCATAGTTTTGAAATTGAGATATCAGAAGAGTATAAGTATATATTAGAAAATTATGCAGGTATATGTTTGAAGGATAACTATGGATTTAAATCGTTGGAAAGAACGCCACTTACGGATAAAAAAGGCTATGATTCAATGATGTTGTTTTTCCCCGTAACAGGAAAAAATAATATCTGTGAAATGTATGAGGTTTATAAACAACAGTTACCGTATAATTTGATTCCGATCGGTGAGTTAGATGGAGGAAACCTTTTATGTATTAATCGATTAAATTATGCCATATATATATGGATTCATGACGATATAAAAGAAGGTGTATATTTAGCCCAAAATAGTATTGTTGAGTTGATAGAATCCTTTGAATTGTTGGAGAGTACAGAAAATCTAGATTTAGGAATTGTGGAAACCAGATTTTCGGCAAGTTTCCTAGATGCACTAAAAAATTATAAAAAATAACGTATGATGTTGTATCATTTTAGTTGGCATTCCATTCACAAGGATTACACGCCAGTTCATTAATCAAGCTATGGGTAAAAATCAATTGCCCACAGTATCTAAGTTGTAATGAATCACAATATTGCAAAGAAAGGAAGAAATGGTGCTTTTGTTGCACCTTCTATTCTTATAAAACAGGGTGAGATAGAATTTTCAGACAAATTAAATGTGCTTGCAGAGGATTTTGTAAATCAAATTGACAATGCAGGTATTGACTTTTTGTGCAAATATGAAGTTGATGATTATATTATAAATTATAAGGATCATATCTTACTCAGGAAAGACAACAGGAACACAGAGATTCTATTTGGATGGGACGGTGATGAAATAGTGGATAAAAAAGATTGGTTTATATCATATTGCAATATGTCCGAGGGTGAAAAATGGATTTATAGAGAATTTAAAATGGCAGATAACTATAAAATACAATTAAATATATATAAACGAATGTATAATGCTGTAATGCTTATGGCATCAAATTATGAAAAACAGATAGATGCTTTGCCAAAGGCAATTAATATTGCAGATGAAATTGCGTTAGTATTTGATGATGAGGTCTTAGCTGTAATGGATTCTTTGTATAAAGATGGAATGTTGTCTTTAGATGAATGTGCATTAATTAATGACATAAATAATAAGCTGTCTGAAATGGGAAAAAAGCATGATAAAAGTTTATGGACAATAGAAGCACTTAAAGAATCAAATTTATGGGGACAATGTAGAGAAAAGGCAAAGCAATTACTTTCGCAGTTATGCAATTTAGATTAACCCATATACCGTTAGGAGACCAGCTATGATAAATGAGAAGATAGAAAGAATTAATAACTATTATAGAAAAACCAATCCTAGAAGAAAATAATATTATTATTCAGGAGATAATTATAGATGCAGAACAGTAAGGCGTATGACTGTTTAATAAAACAGTTGAATGCAAATGGATCAGAAAAAAAGGATGGATATTATCCCAAAGTAATGGAAGAAATATATGATTGGGAGAGAGAAGAAGTAGAAGATATTATTTGGGATGCTTTTTTTAATAAAAAAGAAATAGATTTAGCACAATTCCTTCCTAAGTTAGAAAAATATGATGGTATAAAGGCTTTAAAAGAAAGTCCCTATTTATTACAAATACCAAGTGAAGCGAGTGTAGAAATTGGAAAAATATTGTATGAGGTTACGGGAGATGAAGAGTACTTAGGTTTGATTAAAAGAAATATTGATGCATCTCCGGAAACGATATCATATGTTTCAATTTTGTCATATTGTAAGCCTTGTCAGCGATTATATAACATTCTTGTAGACATTTATATTAATAATAGTAATAGGGTTAACAGAAGTACTGCTGTTATGGGGATTTTATATAATAAAGGAATAATTAAAGACAGAAGTAGCATTAAAGAGTCAAATGATGTAATAAATTTACGTAAGAAATTCCAATCCGAAGATAGTATAGAGCGTCAAAAAAATTTAGAAAAGTTTGAAAACGGAGAATTAACATTGTAAATTTAGCCAGTGCATCTGCGGTATTTCAAGACCCTAAAAAGTCATGAAATACTGCTTTGAAATTCGGGGTTGAAGAAACATCTTGGATAAAATATTTACAGATGAAGCAGGCAATCTAATAACAGGGTATCCAATCCCGGCACTTTATTAATAGGGGCATTAAATGAAAAAATGCTGCTTTACTAGATAGGGGCTATCGGTATGTTGATGAAAGAGGTATTTGGCATGCAATTAGATAGTATTATTTTTTATAATGAGATGGTTAATATGTTTGCTGCGTGCATGGATAGAATATTTGGTGCAGATATCAAAAAAATAGAAACTATTTGCAGTTTTGAACACATGGGTTCTTTCTGAATATTCTTGCGGCTCGAAA
>DLOP01000057.1:6824-7451 GCA_002478505.1 Lachnospiraceae bacterium UBA7481 | reverse complement strand
TGTGAATCCACATATCGGCGGAAATTTTGATATGTCCGTTTAATGCTTATTTGCCAACTATTATTTTGTTTTTTTCATACTTGAAAATATGATTATAAAATAACAGAAGCCGATGCATATGTCAGCTTCTGTTATTTTTTAGGAAACAGGCAATAGTCCCTGTGAACTGATATAATCTAAAACGATGATTCCGATACAGATCATAATCCCAATCCACAATGGAATGGACCATGTCCTGCCTCTCTCTCCTTTTGTAAACACCTGCCGAAGATGAACTCCTCTATGTTCAAGTTTAGCGATAGCAGCCAATACACAGGCTGCCAAGGCGGTTGTAACCAAAGCAATGATCAGATATACTCCAATCACAACAAGCAACGTCTCCTGCGTCAGCGCACTCTCCGCTTCGGACAGTTCTTCTGAAGGCAGGATGCTCTGCAGATAATACAAAAATACAGAATAGCTATTAAGCGATATATGACCGATGATTCCCGCCCAAATATTGCCGGTTGCCTCTCTCAGCAATCCAAATGCAAAACCGAGCACCATGGCATAGACCATCTGGTTCAGGTTCATATGAAACAGTCCGAACAAGACGGCAGTCCAGAGGATCGCCTGCATCGGCGTACC
>DLOP01000057.1:6569-6746 GCA_002478505.1 Lachnospiraceae bacterium UBA7481 | reverse complement strand
CTCCAATAGAAATCTCCGATACATACGACAGTATTTCCGTTGCCGTATTATCCACAAACAGCATGGTTAACGCATTGCACAATGAAACCAGCGGACCTAATAAGGCGATATATAATACTGCCATAAATATCGTCGGAATCCTGATTTTATGAATTGCCGCCGCATCCCATATACGTT
>DLOP01000057.1:2955-6448 GCA_002478505.1 Lachnospiraceae bacterium UBA7481 | reverse complement strand
TAATTGTAAAAAATAACCATCCAGAACGTTTTGCTGTCATGACTTATTACCTCACCCTTTTTTGATTTTCTTAATTTATATCCGCCGTATATGCCCATCCTTCTCTATCAGGATCTTCCGCTCTTTATACAGATGACCCACGGCACGCTTAAATTCATTCTTACTCATGCCGGTTTCCCGCTTGATCACCTCCGGATCCGCTTTCTCCGTAAAAGGCAGCACGCCACCGTAGCTATCCAGCAGTTCCAGTATCTTTTCCATGTCAGGATTCATCTGCAGATATGCCTTTTCCCTGACGCTCAGGTTCAGCTTGCCATCCTCACGCACTTTCGTAACACGCGCTTTGATACGGTCGCCGATGGACAGATTCCCATAGGATTCATTTTTCGGAATGATGGCGGAATACTTCTGATCGACCGCCACAAACAAGCCATAATTGTCGCTGGATTCATAGATGATACCACTTACGTCGTCCCCTGCCTGATAAGGGCTTTCCGCACTCAGATAAGGATATACGTTCATTGTAGCGCAAAGTCTGCCGCTTTTATCAATATAAAGCGCAGCCAGCACCTCCTCCTGTTCCCGGACCTTTTTGGTCTGCTGCTTGAAAGGAAGGAAAAGCTCCTTTTCAAGATCCCAGTCCAGAAACGCTCCCATCTTATTCACCTGAGATACGGTCAGCAGGGCTGTCTCATGAAGCGTCAGCCGCGGCGTACGGGTGGTTGCGATCAGACGGTCCGCAGAATCTTTATATAAAAACACAGTGAGCTTATCTCCGATCCGGCTTTCTTCCGGCACCTGTTTCTTCGGAAGAAGAACGCGTTCCTGATGCCCGCCGTTTTCTTCCTCCAGATAGACGCCGAAATCCACTGTTTTTGCGATTACCAATTCCTGAAGCTCTCCCAAACGAAACATAATGATCCTCTCATGATATATTCTTCTTAAAAGAAAAGGGACTTCAAAACGAAGTCCCAGCAGCGCTACAAGGATTCGAACCTTGAAATGACGGAGTCAGAGTCCGTTGCCTTACCATTTGGCGATAGCGCTATAATACCGCAAAACATATCTGTAACACGCCTGCATTAGCCATTATAAACTATCATAATCAAAATTGCAAGCATTTTTATTTAACAATTGAAACAATTGTTTCCATTGGTTTAATTTTCTCAAAAGTATTTTCAAATGCATTCTTCCGCCAGCTTTAATGCTTCCCCAATCACCTGATGCATATCAAAATACTTATATAAGCCAAGCCTGCCGCCGAAGATCACCTTGTCCTGCCTGTCCGCCAGTTCCTTATACTTCATATAAACGGCATTATTCTTCTCATCATTCATCGGGTAATAGGGTTCCTCTCCCCGCTTCCATACAGCAGGGTATTCCCTTGTAATCACGGTTTTGGGATTGACTTTCCCACTCTGGCAAGCCAGTTCAAAATGCTTGTGCTCGACGATACGCGTATAAGGCACCTCATATTCTGTATAATTAACCACCGCGTTACCCTGATAATTCTCCTGCTCCAGCGTTTCCGTCTCAAATCTTAAGCTGCGGTACTCCAGCTCCCCGAAACAATACCCAAAATACTGATCGATCATCCCTGTAAACACAATCTGATCCGCCAGCATATCCAGCTCTTCTTTCTCAGCAAAATAGTCTGTCCCCAGACGGATCTCTATATTCTCAGAAGCAAGCATTTTCTCTACCATCTTTGTAAATCCGCCAATCGGGATCCCCTGATAAAGATCGTTAAAATAATTGTTATCATATACAAACCGGACCGGAAGCCGCTTGATAATAAATGCCGGAAGTTCCGTGGCACGCTTTCCCCACTGTTTTTCCGTATATCCCCTAATCAGCTTTTCGTAGATATCCCTGCCTACCAGACTGATCGCCTGTTCCTCCAGATTTCTTGGCTCCGTAATGCCGGCCTCCGCGATCTGTTCTGCAATCTTTGCCTTCGCTTCTTCGGGTGTCACGATCCCCCACATCTTACTGAATGTATTCATATTAAAGGGCATATTGTACAGCTCATCCTTATATCTTGCAATCGGGGAATTAGTATAGCGGTTAAACTCTGCAAACTGCTGCACATAGTCCCATACCCGCTGATCGGACGTATGCATAATATGTGCGCCATACCAGTGTATGTGGATCCCTGCTATCTCCTTCGTATAGCAATTCCCGCCCACATGATCCCGTTTATCAATGATCAGTACCTTTTTTCCGGCTTTTGCCGCCTCATGGGCAAATGTCGCTCCATACAGCCCTGCGCCGACCACCAGATAATCGTAGTTTTTTTTCATCCTTGCAGCCCCCTATTCATCTCCGCCCCGTATCATTCAGCATCTGTATCTCTATACCTCAAACAGCATATCCGCATAGGTGGGGAACGGCCACATCTTCTTATCCACGATCTGCTCCAGACGGTCCGCGGGCGCGCGCAGCGCTTCCATATCCTTCCGGATCACATCCTTATAGTAAAATGCCTTTTCTTTGTTATCCGTAATATCTGCCGCATTTGCCTCATCTTTTTCCAATATTTCCAAAGCATGCTGCATTTCTTCCAAAAGCTCCGTGGTCTCTTGCAGAAGCGCCTCATGCACCTTGGTGCCGCCGCCCGCCGTCCGTACCGCGATCACGGCATCCGCCAGCTTCTTTGTATAGGAAACCACCGCCGGTATGATCTGACGGTTCGCCATATAGATCATCGTAAGAGCCTCTATATTAATAGACTTTGCATAGGTTTCATAAAGGATCTCCGCGTGAGATTCCAGTTCGGCTTTTGTAAAAATATGAAACCGTTCAAACATTCTGATCGACTTCTCCGTAGTCAGCGTAGCAACGCTCTCCACCATGGATCTGATATTCGGAAGTCCCCGTTTTTCTGCTTCCTCCACCCACTCCTGCGAGTAGCCGTTACCGTTAAAGATGACCCGCTGATGCTTTGTCATATATTCCTTGATCAGGTCATGCACCGCGATATCAAAGTCCTCCGCGCTCTCCAAACGGTCAGCAGCTTCGCTGAAAGACTCTGCCACGATCGCATTCAATGTGGTATTGGCCGCCGTAATGGAATCCGCAGATCCAACCATACGAAATTCAAATTTATTGCCGGTAAAAGCAAATGGCGAAGTTCTGTTCCGGTCCGTAGCGTCCTTATCAAGATCCGGCAGCGTTGACACACCGGTCATCAGCTTACCGCCTTCCTTGCTCTCCGTCGCTACACCTGTTGCCACAAGCTGGCTCACCACATCCTCCAGCTGATCTCCCAGAAACATGGATATGATTGCCGGCGGAGCCTCATCCGCTCCCAGCCTGTGGTCATTGCCGACGTCTGATGCGCTCTGTCTCAAAAGATCGGCATGGATATCCACTGCACGCATGATGCAGGCAAGCACCAATAAAAACTGGATATTTTCATTAGGCGTGATGCCCGGATCCAGGAGATTGACTCCATTATCCGTACACAATGGGAGCGGATCGGCGCGTATAT
>DLOP01000057.1:763-2925 GCA_002478505.1 Lachnospiraceae bacterium UBA7481 | reverse complement strand
CAGCCCGTGGCGGTGCGCCACGCGTTTCATCGTCTCCATCACAAGCTGGTTATGGTCCCCCGCAATATTAGCGGATTCATAGATCGGCGCAAGTTCATGCTGCCCCGGCGCCACCTCATTGTGCTGCGTCTTTGCCGTCACGCCAAGCTTCCAAAGCTCCTCGTTGANNATATACGCGCCGATCCGCTCCCGGATCACGCCAAAATAATGATCCTCCATCTCCTGACCCTTAGGCGCAGGCGCGCCAAACAGCGTCCGTCCGGCAAAGATCAGATCCTTTCTCTGCAGATACAGCTCTCTGTCAATCAAAAAATATTCCTGCTCCGCACCGACTGACGGATAGACCTTCGTTGCCTCAGTATTGCCAAACAGTCTTATGATACGAAGCGCCTGTTCACTGATGACCTCCATAGAGCGGAGTAACGGAGTCTTCTTATCCAGCGCCTCACCGGTATAAGAACAGAATGCGGTAGGGATACACAGGATCACACCTGTCGCCGATTCCTTTAGAAAAGCCGGGGAAGTGATATCCCATGCGGTATAGCCCCTTGCCTCAAAGGTGGTGCGCAGACCGCCCGAAGGAAACGACGATGCGTCCGGCTCGCCCTTGATCAGCTCCTTGCCGGAAAACTCCATGATCATCTTTCCCTCCTCGTCCGGATGGGACACAAAGGAATCATGCTTCTCCGCCGTGATACCGGTCAGCGGCTGAAACCAATGGGTATAATGTGTCGCACCGCGCTCTACCGCCCAGTCCTTCATAGCCTTGGCAACCACATCCGCAGATTCCTTGGAAAGCTCGCCGCCTTCCTCTTTTACATGAATGACTTCTTTATAGACAGTCCTTGGAAGACGCTCCCGCATCTTTCCCAGCGTAAAAACATTTTTGGCAAAAATCTCTTCTACATTCATAAAACTACTCCTCTTAATTTTTTATTTCTTTTTAGGATTCGAATGTCCGGTATCCTTACTTAATAACCAAATGGCAGGCTGCGCAAATAAGCTTCTGTCCTATGCTGCTGTACGGAAATAAGAAATTCTAAACATTCCTGATTTAAGCTGTGGAAGCCGGACTTAACTATTCTCACACTGCACCCTTAAAATATCATGCTTCTTTGCCTGTTCACTTAACTTTAACCAAATGATCTGCTTAGAATGGGGGCAGCTCTCAACTGCTGCCATTTCCTCATCATACATGGCAAGCACCCTGACAGCAACATTTCTTCCATCCGGTTTCATGATCTCGATCTGATCGCCCACAGAGAACTTATTCTTCTGCTCGATCCTGACAAGCTTCTCCTTCTCCTCTTCCACCATACCCAGATAAATATATTCGCTGATATAGGTATTGTTATCATAAATCTGATTTTCCTCACCGGGTTTTCCAAAATAAAAGCCTGTGGAAAACTGCCGGTAAGTACACTTGGAGATCTCCTCCTGATACCACTCCATATTGCTTCGATAGGTCTCTTCTGATTCCAGATAATCATCAATCGCTTTCCGGTATGTCCTTGCTACCGTCGCAACATACAACGCGGTCTTCATCCTACCCTCGATCTTAAAACTGTCGATCCCGGCCTCGATCATCTCCGGAATATGTTCTATCATACACAGATCCTTGGAATTAAATATATAGGTTCCCCGTTCATTCTCAAAGACCGGCAGATATTCACCGGGACGCTTTTCCTCCATGACCGCATATTTCCAACGGCATGGGTGCGTACACGCTCCCTGATTGGCGTCTCTTCCGGTAAAATAATTGGACAATAAGCATCTTCCTGAATACGAGATACACATTGCTCCATGGATGAAGCTCTCGATCTCCATTTCTTCCGGAATCTTTTCCCGTATCTCCCTGATCTCCTCCAAGGATAATTCTCTTGCCGATACCACCCGTTTCGCGCCTAATTCCCACCAGAAACGGTATGTTTCGTAGTTGGTATTATTGGCCTGCGTCGAAATATGGATCTCTATCTTAGGACATATTTTTTTTGCTGTCATAAACAATCCCGGATCCGATATGATCAGCGCATCCGGCTGCAGCTGCGCCAGCATCTTAAAATAATCTTCCGCTTCCCTGATATCCTCATTATGCGCAAGGATATTCGCCGTCACATGCACCTTCACCTGATGGGCATGTGCAAATGCAATGCCCTCCCTCA
>DLOP01000057.1:0-691 GCA_002478505.1 Lachnospiraceae bacterium UBA7481 | reverse complement strand
TTTTCAATACTTCCAGACTGCTCGCCGGTATCAGAAGTTCCGGCCTTTTTCCATCACTCATCTTTTATAACCTGTTCTATCTTCATATTAGTGTTTTACAGACAACGCCACTCCATCACCGATATTCAAGAGCACCGTCTCATAAACATCACTGTGCGTCAACTGATACAGATATTCCCTCATCCTGCTATGGATCGTCCTGTTTCTTCTGGTGACTGCATACCGTGATTCGCATATATCGCCTTCCTGAAGCACATTGTCCGTGATCAGGATGCCTCCATCCGCCAAAAGCNNNNGGCAAAAAATGAAGATACTGCCCTTTCGCAGCATCCATAAAGATCATGGGATACGTTCCCTCCAGCTCGTCCAACACTTCATCAGCGTCTCCCTCGATCAGTTCGATACAGCTTTCCGCTCCGGCACGCTTCAGATTCTCCCTCGCCACAGGAATCCGTTTCTCATATTTTTCAATCGTCGTTATCCTACATTTCTTTCCCGACGCTTCCCACATCAAAAGTGCAGAGAATCCGGTCGCCGTACCCACCTCCAGAATCCGTCCCGGTGCAAATGCAGTAACCATAAATTTCAACAATCCTTGCATTTCCTTTCTGATAACAGGCACATTGTCCGCCACAGCCTCTTTTTCGATCGCCGCCAGCAGCGGCGGAAGTCCCGGATCCAATGAAATAAT
>DLOP01000056.1 GCA_002478505.1 Lachnospiraceae bacterium UBA7481 | reverse complement strand
GGCAAGCTGCACAAATAATAATCTGTGCCATGCCGCTGTACGGAAATAAGAAATTCTAAACATTCCTAATTAAGTCGTGGAAGACGGACGCAAATGGGGCAAATTCGCCATCCATGGCTCAGTTGCCCCTTTTCGGAACATCGTGTTCCGAAATTGCTGGGTATTGGATAGGAATGTTAAGAATTTCTAATTTCCGTCCAAATGCATAGGCACAGATTATTATTTGTGCAGCTAGCTATATAATTTTTTCAAAGGCATCTTTTGGCACCTGAATCTTATTCAGGTAATTGTTATTAAAAAGGGGAGAGATACATCAGAATGGCAAAAGGCAAGACAAAATCTGTTTTTTTCTGTAAGGAATGCGGCTACGAATCCGCCAAGTGGATGGGACAGTGTCCGGCGTGTCATACATGGAACAGTATGACGGAGGAGGTCATTCATGCCAAAAGCGGCGGTGGCGGAAAGAAAATATTATCAGAAAGCGCAGCGCCCACATTGCTTTCTGAAATATCGCTTACGGAACAGGACAGGATCGCCTGCGGTATCGGAGAGCTGGATCGTGTGCTGGGAGGCGGTATCGTACCCGGTTCTTTGATCTTAGTAGGCGGTGACCCGGGCATTGGCAAATCAACGCTTCTTTTACAGATGTGCCGCAGTCTGGCAGGAAAAAAGCATCAGATCCTCTATATTTCGGGTGAGGAGTCATTAAAACAGATCAAGATGCGCGCAGACCGGCTGGGCAGATTTGAACAGGATATGCTGCTGCTGTGTGAGACGAATCTGACGGATATTGAGCAGGTGATCCGTGACAGGAAGCCGGAAGTTGTGATCATCGACTCGATACAGACGATGTATGATGAAGATGTTTCCAGTGCGCCGGGAAGTGTATCGCAGGTCAGGGAAGCGACGGCAGTTCTTCTGCAGCTTTCAAAGACTCTGGGTATTGCTATTTTTATCGTAGGCCATGTGACCAAGGAGGGGACCGTTGCAGGTCCAAGGGTGCTGGAGCATATGGTAGATACGGTGCTTTATTTTGAAGGAGACCGTCATGCGTCTTATCGGATACTGCGTGGTGTGAAAAACCGATTTGGTTCGACGAATGAGATCGGGGTTTTTGAAATGCGGGAGGAAGGACTGATCGAAGTCGAAAATCCTTCCGAATATATGCTGGACGGAAGACCGGAGAATGCCAGCGGAACGGTGACCGCCTGTACGATAGAGGGAACCCGGCCGATTCTGATCGAGATACAGGCGCTGGTATGCCAGACCAATTTTGGGATTCCCAGAAGACAGGTTTCAGGCGCTGACCTCAACCGTTTAAATCTTCTGATGGCAGTCCTTGAAAAAAGGTTGGGATTATCCTTGGGAAATTGTGACGCTTACGTCAATATGGCGGGGGGCATGCGGATCGTGGAACCCGCGGTGGATCTGGGGATTGCCATGGCGATCGTGTCCAGTTTTATGAATCAGCCTCTGGATGATAAGATGATAGCAGTTGGCGAGGTGGGACTGAGCGGAGAAGTCCGGGCCGTCAGCATGATTGAGCAGCGTATCGGCGAGGCGGTCAAAATGGGATTTACGATATGCGTCGTGCCCAAGGTATCAATGGAGCGTTTAAAAGGATTGAAGACGCCCAAAGGCGGTGAGGTGGAGATCGTGGCGGTAGAATCTGTCAGAGACGCGATCCAATATATTAAAAAAAAGAAGAAATAAAAAAGAGCCGGACCAAAACGCTCCGGCTCCCAAAAAGGGGAGGAGACCAATGGAGGGGATTCCATTGACTACTTCTATTATGACCGTATCAGAAAAAAATATACACCAGAATAAAAAATATTGCGGTATGGAGGAGAGAGATGCGTATTCAATATTTAAACGGTGGTCTTGCCAACCAGACATTTCAATATATCTTTTACCGTTATGCGCAGTTAAATGCGCCGGAGTATGGACCGTGGTATCTGGATGATAGTTTTTTCTGGGTGAAGAAGCAGCATAACGGATATGAATAGGAAAAGGTATACGGTGTAAACCCAAATCTGTTAAGTCAGGAATTTGCCGGAGAGTGGGACAGCATCGTGGAGAACAAAAAGAATGGCATCAGCGTTCCGGAAAACAGAAGGATATGGAATCGTATTGAAAACAAGAAAGAATATCCCGATGCGGTTTATTATTTGTTTTCTGATGAGGTGGACTGGTGTGAAGCGCATTATGCGGAATTGGGATTTACAGATGGTGATGAGATAGAATTTGTGAAAGGGAATGTGGACGGCGCCAATTACATCGATCTGTTCCTGATGAGTAAATGCAGGGGGGTGATTATGTCGAACAGCTCGTTTTCTTATCTGGCTGCTTTGCTGAATAAGGGACTTGAATTTTTTGTGAATCCCTCCAATGTGCGTCTTCTGTAGGTGATAAAAATTTGATTTGCGGCGGAAAGGAGCAGAGATGCTGAGTATCAAATAGAGGTTACAGAGGATTGATTTCATGGAATATTTGCGGTATAATAAGACTGTCATGATGGACGGCGGATTGAGAAAACAGTTTTTGATTGAAAATAAAATAATATTGAGAGGGAAAGAATGATGACATTATTGGAACAGTGGAGATCAAAAGCATATAATACTAATGCAGACAAAATGCAGCTGCAGAAGATGTGGAATATCTATTTTGGCGTAGAGAAAGATGTCTATATCAAACTTTTAAAGAACCCGGATGAAGTCGTCAAAGGAACAGTAAAAGAACTGGCTGAGAAGTATGAAATCAGTCTGGAGCATATGGTGGCATTTCTGGATGGAATCAATGATAGTTTAAAGGAAGCCAATCCGATTGAGACGATGGATGAGAATACGGAAGTCAATCTCGGATTTGATAAAGAGCTTCTCTATAAGAATATGGTTGCTGCGGATGCAGAATGGCTCTATGGTTTGGAGGAGTGGGACGAGATCTTTGATGCGGAGACCAAGAAAAAGCTGTACAAAGAGCAGAAATCCTCTACGACGATTCATCGGGAGGAACAGAAGGTATATCCTAACGATCCCTGTCCCTGCGGAAGCGGCAAGAAGTATAAGAAGTGCTGCGGAAGGGCGTAATCAAGATCACTCATATATGATTCAAATCTGCCCGTGGACAGAAGTGTATCATTTCAAAGAATGTTTCAGGAGTAGATATAAGAAGATATCAAAAACAGCCGGTTTCATTATATTAAGGAAATCGGTTGTTTTATGTTTGTCTGTGAACGCTTCGGATGCGTCTATGGCGTCTGCCGAAGATACTGCCGTCTTGTCCAGAGGCGGTACAGGGTATAGCATAATGTGGAAAGATGGACCGCATAATAAATGTAGGAGGAGATCGTCAGCTGGTAAAAAGCCAGCACATCATGTATGAAGCCTGTAAAAAAGGATATCATCAGAAGTATTACCGTTACCGTATTGTCTCTGTGATTGGCACGGCACTCTTCCATTCTGGTATAACAGAAGGAATATTCAAACAGTGTAATGGTCTTTGCAAGGCAGGCAAGGAAATAAAACAGGTAACCAAGCCGGAAACGAAGATTGCCATTGAGCGTAAACGGCAGCATCATATCTGCGGCGGAAATGCCCATGGATAGGAGGATCAGGGGGATCTGGCGATAAAAGTATCCTTTTACTTTGCCAAGACCGGTTATGGAGATCAAAATCAGAATATAAGCCAGCATATCCGGCATAAGATCCAGAGTTAAGACGGGGCCAATGACCTGATTAATTACCATATCCACCGTATTAGGCGCTTCTGTCGCAAAAGGGATGAATGCGGGATAAGCGATAGAGGTCTTTAAAGGAATATCGAGTACGGCAATTAAAATGCCGGTCCAGCCAAGGATGAAAAGAGTAAGGATATTTGGCGCGCTATTTTGGCTTGATTTCATGGGTTTGTCTCCTTTTGCGGCAGTGATATCACTGTAGTGATATCATTATAATGATAACAGATATATTATCTTATCATATTTTACTATATTTGAAATATTCTGCACAGGTAAATTTCTAAGAAAGCTCTTAACTATTGTTTATATATGGAAAAAGTGCTATACTAAAACGTTGTGGGGGATTCTTCGGAAGAAAGGAATGGTGACAAACATGAAGGATAACAAGAAAGAGAACATCAAAGAGAACCTCAAAGAGAGATTAAGAGATCTGAGATCAAGTTCCGTTTTGCCGGCACTATTTTGTCTGATCTATGGAATCGTTCTGATCATCTGGCCCGATATTTCCGCTAATTTTATCTGTTATGCCATCGGTGTGGCAATCATGCTGGTGGGCATCATATTTGTGATCCGCTATATTAAAAAAGATCTTGTGCGTGATTTTTACAGAAAGGATCTGGTGATAGGCCTGATCGCTATTTCTCTGGGGTTGGTTGCCCTATTGCGGGTGGAGTTGGTCAAGGGACTGATTCCGACGATTCTGGGGATCATCGTACTGTTTAGCGGTATCGTTAAACTGCAGAATGCGATAGATATGTTTAGAATGAAGTTTGCATATTGGTATATTATTTTGATCCTTTCAGTGTTGAATATGGGATTCGGCATACTGCTGATCATGGAGCCGCTTTGGATCGTGGACGTTGTATTTGTGCTGATCGGCTGCGGACTTGTATATAGCGGAATATCCGATCTTGTGACACTATTTTTTATTACAAAAACAATTAAAAATATGGTTAAGGAATCAGATATCATAGACTGAAAGATTAGTGTAAAATTATCAGAACAGGTGGAGATACGAAGTGCTAGAACTTAGAAATATTTCTTATCAGGTTTCAGAGGAAGATAAGGACAAAGAGATCATAAAAAATATTAATCTGACGTTGGAGGATGGATTTACCGTGATCACCGGGCCCAATGGCGGTGGAAAATCCACACTGGCGAAGCTGATCGCGGGGATCATCAAGCCTACGTCGGGAAGCATCCTGTTAGATGGGAAAGACATTACCAACATGGATATTACGGAACATGCAAAACTGGGAATCAGCTATGCGTTCCAGCAGCCTGTGAGATTTAAGGGAATCACCGTCAAGGATCTGATCACGCTGGCAGCAGGCAAATCCCTTACCACCGGGGAAGCGTGCCATTATCTTTCCGAAGTCGGACTTTGTGCCAGGGATTATATCGGACGTGAGGTCAATGCGTCATTGTCGGGAGGCGAGCTGAAACGGATCGAGATTGCCATGGTCATTGCAAGGGGAACAAAGGTATCCGTATTTGATGAGCCGGAGGCGGGGATCGATCTCTGGAGCTTCCAGAATCTGATCCAGGTATTTGATAAGATGCGGGAAAGGACGAAGGGGACGATCCTGATCATCTCCCATCAGGAGAGGATATTAAATATTGCGGACAGGATCGTGGTATTGACAGATGGAGAGATCGTCGGCTCTGGGTCTAAGGATGAGATATATCCCGGATTATTTACCGGGGAGAGCGTCTGCTCTGCTTTAGTATAAAGAAAAGGAAAAGTCGGAGGAGAAATGGATAACATACAGCGAACATTGTTGGAGCAGGTTGCCGGACTGCATGAGGTGCCGGAAGGCGCTTATAATCTTCGGATCAATGGACAGGCGGGCGGACGCGGT
>DLOP01000040.1:20116-21387 GCA_002478505.1 Lachnospiraceae bacterium UBA7481 | reverse complement strand
CTCCTACTTTCTTTCACACTATTCCTACTCAAATAAAGAGCCTGCAGATTTACAAGATTGCCTAATGCGCTGATATCACCGGTATTGTCCCAATTTTCATCCAAATTCAATTCCTGCAGATTCGTAAGCTCTTTCAGTGCATCAAGTTCCACAATATTATTTTCGCTCAGATCAAGATATATCAGCTGCGTCATTTTTGCAACCGGCTTAATATCCACTATTCGATTATTATGTAAATTCAATATTTGTAAGCCTGTAAGATTCTCTATTGCAGATATATCATTTATTGCATTAACCTCTAAATTCAATTCCTGCAGATTTGTCAGGCTTCCTAATGCACTGATATCATCAATATGGTAATTATATGCCAAGTTAAGAACCTGTAGATTAATCAGTCCTTCCAAAGCGCTGATGTCGCTTATATGATACGCCTCTAAATCCAGCGCCGTCAGTTCCCAGATATCACTGAGCATGATCTCCCTTTCCGTAATTCCGGTTATCATTTCCATGGCGGTTTGTAGATTTTCATCTTTCCAGTCCATGATGTGATCTTCCATTCCTGCATCTTCCCACGCCACTAGCACAGGATACTCCCGCCTGACTTCTTCGCCTTGTGCATCTTCCTCCGAATACGGATTCTCCTCTACGTGCGGATTCCCCTCTGCATTCACATCTTCCTCTGCGGATGGATTCTCAACCACTACCTGTGTATCTATAGCAAAATTTTCTCCCTGCGATAATTGCTCAGACACTCCTTCTTCGGCAGAACCCCCTAACCGATAAACAATCCCAACTATTACGATACAAACGATTGCTATAAATCCAATTGCAACAGCAATCGTTTTTTTATTATTTTTCTTCCTGCCTTCCATCCTCATCAACCCTCTCTTTAAACATAATTTATACACAATACAACAACAAAACCTTCTAGTATTCTGCAATAACTGTATATGCTCCATCACATGGGTCACCTTTATAATCCAAACCATTTTCTACTGCGGAAAGTGTAAAAGTTGGAATTGCGATCCCCTTGTGTAATATCTTGTTATAATTTATAAATCAAAAATATCATCACAAATAATACATGTCAACATTTTAATATGTTTCATTTTTCCGCAAAAGAGCAGAGATTCTCTTGAATCTCTGCTCTTATAAAGTGAAACTATGATCTTGTTACAATCCTTCCCTGTCAAATTCGGAATGCTGCTCCATATCCCCTTTTTTATGGTTGGCACAGCAGCCGCCCTCCTGACTGCTGCTGCACTGTCCTC
>DLOP01000040.1:16616-20044 GCA_002478505.1 Lachnospiraceae bacterium UBA7481 | reverse complement strand
GAATCACTATAATGATAAGATCGCCCATATGCATCCTCCATATACCAGAATTTTAACACAATCCATTCTTACTTTGCAAGCGCGTACTCCATACTCAGCTTACGGTTCGTATTACTGATGATGCCGGCTATAATTGCAACCATTACCACGATTGCCACCAGTCCCGCGATTGCCGCCGTAATATTCAGAGTTGCAGGTGCGGTGATCAGCGTACCGATCGTATATACCAGATATCCAACCGTGTAACCTACGGAAAGCTGAAGGCCGATGCCGCCCCATACCCATTTAGCGCTTTTCATCTCGGAGTTCATCGCGCCGATTGCAGCAAAACAGGGCGGTGTATAAAGATTAAACATTAGATATATGGAGTACGCGCTTGCAAAGNNGTAATCGCCATCACGCCTGCCACTTCCGCGCCTGCGCCTTCCATCAGGGCAAGTTCTTCCGTATCGATCAGATTCTCTAATCCCACAAAGCAGACTGCTAACGTACCAACCACATTTTCCTTCGCAATGAAGCCGGTCACTGCTGCCGCCGCAAGCTGCCAGCTTAACACTCCGACAATGGGAACCAGCAGATATGCAAAGGGACTTGCGATGGTCGCAAGGATCGAAGCATCCGCCTCCTCCGCCACGGTAAATTTCCAGGTAAATGTCTGCATAATCTGAACCGCCGTATTGCAAAGCAGGATGATCGTTGCAGCCTTTACAATATAAGCCCATCCGCGGGCACACATAGATTTGAATGCACCCCATAAAGAAGGAAGCTTATATTCCGGAAGTTCTATAATAAAGAAAGATTTTCTTGCCTTATATCCTGCGACCTTATTGACTAAAAGCGCGCCAAAGAAGATCAATACGATACCGGAAAAATACATCAATGTACTCACCCAGCCCGCGTCATCGAAAAAGGCGCCTGCAAAAAGAGCGATCACCGGAATTTTTGCACCACATGGCATAAACGGTGAAAGCATCGCCGTCGCCCTGCGCTCGCGCTCATTCCGGATCGTACGGCTTGCCATGATACCCGGCACGGCACATCCGATGGTGATGACAAACGGAATCACTGATTTGCCGGAAAGACCGACTTTCTTAAAGATCGGATCAAGAACGACTGCCACACGGGACATATAACCGCAGTCCTCCAAAAGCGCGATCAGGAAATACATGATCATAACCAATGGTAAAAATCCAACAACCGCAATCACGCCGCCGATGACACCATCTACCAGCAGGGCAGACAGCAGTGGCGATGCATCTTCAAAAAACCCGCCTACCCATTCCTGAAACGCTTCTAACCATGCCACCAGAGTATCGGCAATCAGCGGTCCTACCCATGCCTGTGAGATTTGAAATACAAACCACATCACAACCGCAAAGATCGGAATTCCCAGCCACTTATTGGTCAGCACCGCATCAATCTTATCATCTGTATTCTTATCCTTTGTCAACATCTTACGGCTCTCAACATCCTGAACGATCTGATTGACAAACGCAAAACGCTTCCTGTCAGCTTCTTCCACCGCCTTCTTATCAGTCAGGTCGATATCCTCCTGATGATACGGCGCCTTCTGGGTCATCTGAGACTGTGCTGCCGCCTTTTCGATCACGGTCTTTAATCCCTCTGCCGAAGTAGAAACCGTATTGACCACAGGGCAGCCAAGTTTTTCAGACAATTTTTCTGTATCGATCTTTGTTTCCTTTTTTTCATTAATATCGCTCTTATTCAGCGCCACCACCACGGGAATACCCAGCTCCAAAAGCTGTGTCGTAAAGAACAGGCTTCGGCTTAGATTCGTCGCGTCAACAATATTGATAATGACGTCCGGATTCTCCTTCTTCACATAAGAGCTTGTGATACTCTCCTCGCTCGTAAAGGGCGACATGGAATATGCTCCCGGAAGGTCAACCGCAATCAGCCGTTCTTCTCCTGTGTAATATGTTTTTTTCACCGGATGCTCTTTCTTATCCACCGTAACACCCGCCCAGTTGCCGACCTTTTCATTACGGCCGGTCAACGCATTGTACATTGTCGTTTTACCGGAATTGGGATTTCCCGTCAATGCAATTCTCATAAAATAACTCCTCCTCTATTTTTATATTTTCTAGTTGATTTTTTCAAATCAGAATTGCCTCCGCCAGCTGAGGATCAATATTATACCTTCCGTCTTTAATGGAAATGACGCATCCTCCCTTTCGGCGGGAAACCACGGTCACCGATTCCCCACTGTAACATCCAAGGGAGAATAAAAAGGTCTTTAATTCCTCGTCATCCGCTTCGATCTGCCGGATCACATATTCACTGCCCTCTGCCGCATCATTTAATGTCATTCCAATCACCCTCGCTTTCTATGTCGATACGTTTGTTATCTACTGCTAATTTCTATTAGTCTCAACTAACACTGCGCCCAAGAAATAGTTAGCTCTCGCTAACTATTAGTAGTTTACTCTATTTCTCATGAATTGTCAACAAAAAATTTTTGAAAAATGCAAATTTCCACTGCTACACGTATTTAATCTCATAATGCGCCTCTCCCGCCTCGTCGATGGTCATCACCGCGTAAGTCGGTTTTCTGTCCGCCTGCCGTGGGAAAGCGATACTGCCCGGATTCAGGATGACCATATCACCATACCGCTTGATCTGCGGGCAGTGCGTATGTCCAAACATCACAATATCAGCGCCTTCTTCCTCTCCTACCCGCCTAAGTTCCCCATCATCAAAATGCGCTCCATACAGATGTCCATGAGTCAGAAACACCTTATATGCGCCGATCTGGAATACCTTTTCCCTGGGAAGTCCGGCGTCAAAATCCATATTTCCCGCCACTGCTTCGACCCTGCATCCCGCCATGGAACCAAGCTCCAATTCATCCATCTGAAGATCCCCGCAATGCACCAAAAGATCGATTGGCTTTTCCCGTTCCAGCACTTTATAAAAGTTACGCCTTTCCCTATGGGTATCACTGATGATCATAATCTTCATATTCTATAAACCAAACCTTTCCGCCAATTCTTTTTTCATGGCGCGCATCGCCTTCCCCCGGTGACTGATCTCATTTTTCTGTTCCGGGCTCATCTGCGCCGTCGTACAGCCATACTCTTTTATATAGAAGAAAGGGTCATAGCCAAACCCATTCTCCCCGATGATCTCATGTGCAATGCTGCCCTCCACGGTCTCCTGCACGGTAAAGAGTTCTTCCCCTATTGCCGCCGCGATGGAGCAGACAAATCTTGCTGCGCGCTTTTCCTCCGGCACATCCTTCATTTCCTCAATGATATCCGCCATCGCCTGCGGGTACGTCCTATCGCCCAGCCAGCGGTGGGACATAACGCCCGGTTTTTTATCATAAAAATCGATCTCCAGTCCCGAATCATCCGCCAGTACCACCGCGTCCGCATATTCCGGCTTCTCTCTTTTAATATATTCAG
>DLOP01000040.1:0-16568 GCA_002478505.1 Lachnospiraceae bacterium UBA7481 | reverse complement strand
CCGTAAATCCGATCTCGGACATGGTTTTGATCTCCCCTGCGGCCTCCCCCATAATCTCCCTGATTTCAACCAACTTGTCTTGATTGGTGGTAGCAAATATTATCGTTCTCATCTTTAGCCTCCATTCATCTCTGATTCCCATTACGCTTTGGCGGTCTCGGTCCCATAAACTGATAATAATAGGTCTTCATCATCCCATTATAGATCTTCCTGTTCTTATCCGCTTTCCTGCCGATATCTGCCTCCGCCTTTTCATAGGCGGTGATCAGATACATCGACCAGCTGTCCAACTGCCGGAAACGCTCCCCGATAGTTTTATACAATGCCGGCAGCGCCGATTTTTCTTCCAGCCGCTCCCCATATGGCGGATTCGTAATGATAAACCCATATTTCTTCGGATGGCTTAACTGCTCCACCGGCCGCGTCTGCAGATGGATCATCTGCTCCACACCGGCAAGCTTTGCATTGCTCCTTGCGATCCGTATCATCTCCGGATCGACATCATATGCTTGAATATCGGGACAGGCGGCAGTATCCACCTCTTCCTGCGCCTCCTCAATCGTATCTTTCCATAAGGTCTGTGTGACGATATGCCCCCATTGTTCCGCCGTAAAATGCCGGCTCATTCCGGGCGCCATCCCTGCTGCCATCATAGCAGCCTCAATGGCAAAGGTGCCGCTCCCGCAGAACGGATCCACCAGAATCCTTTCCTTATTCCATGGCGTCAGCATGATCAGCGCAGCGGCAAGATTCTCCGCGATCGGCGCTTTCGCCGTCAGCTTCCGGTACCCTCTTTTATGTAAGGACTCTCCCGTCGTGTCAAGCCCCACCGTCACTTCATCCTTCATTAAAAATACTCTGATGGGAAAATTCTCTCCATCTTCCGCAAACCATTGGATACCGTACTTCTCCTTTAACCTGTCCACCATCGCTTTTTTCATAATGGACTGGATATCTGAAGGAGAAAACAATTTACTCTTGACGCTGGCAGCCTTTGCCACCCAGAACTTCCCATCCTCCGGGATATAGTTCTCCCAAGGGAGCGCCTTTGTCCCCTGATACAGTTCCTCAAAGGTCTCGGCGTGGAAGCCGCCTACCTTGATCAGGATGCGTTCCGCGGTACGGAGATTGACATTGGCTCGGCATACCGCTTCCTCATCCCCATAAAAACACACCCTTCCGTCCTCCACGGATGAGATGTCATAGCCAATATCAATGATTTCCTTTTTTAATACTGCCTCCAGTCCAAAATGGCAGGGGGCGATCAATTCATAGCGGTTCATATCCCTCTAAGATCCGTTTCTATTATTAAAAATCTGTTTCTATTAAAAATTTACCCCTTTCATTCTATCTGCAACATATTTTGATGTCAATAATTTTATGGTTTTCAGAAAACGAATCCCATAGATACTCTTTTTAGTTTTCTTTTCTATTCGCTTATGATATAATGTTGCAAAACAGAGATTGATTATGGGTATATCAAACAGACTTACCAGATTGATGAATAATAATTATTAGTTTTTCAATAATATTCATATATAGGAGGAGTATACTATGGATTATGTTATCACTTTCACTTGGGATGATGAAGCTGAAGTATGGATCGCCACAAGTGAGGATATCCCCGGACTTGTGCTTGAATCTGGTTCATTTGATGCATTGTTGGAACGGACACGATTTGCCATACCCGAACTGCTTAAATTAAATTCACTTGAAGCCAAACCATTTTCTTTGACTTTTAAATCCGAACGACATGAAAGGATGGTTATGTAATGGCTGAATATGAGAAGAAGGTTCGCAAAATCCTTTTACAAAACGACTGTACTTTCATTCGGCGGGGCAAGGGCGATCATGATATATGGTACAGTCCTCTCACAGACCGTCATATAACTGTCGATACCAAAATAAAATCAAGACATACCGCAAATGCAATACTTAAGCAAAGCGGAATTAATTTTAAATTTTGACTATCAATATCGTCGATTACGACATATATATCATCATCTAATTGAAAATATGGCAATGGATCTCAACTATTTTCTCGACATAATAATTTCCTGCATTTCAAAAAATATATAAATCCATGATATCCAGACGAATAAATATTTTGATCCGGTAAATACTACTACACATAGAGAACGATTTTATACTTTCTCTATGCCATTCTGCACATAATGCAGGAAAAATTTTATGATGGAGGCTATGTAACATGGCAAACAACGACAACAACCAGAATCAGAAAAACAATCAGAGCAAGAACAGCAGCCAGAATTCTACTCAGAATTCTACTCAGAATCAGAGCAAGAACAACAGCCAGAATTCTTCTCAGAATCAGTCCAGCAACTGCAGCAACTCAACCAAGGATCAGGATTACGATTACTAAATCTGGCAGACTTCGGGGGAGGTCATCTCTCCCGAAGTTGTTTTTCTTTACATAGATTTTATATTATTTTTATTCTTAATTTATAACATTTTAAGATTTCTAATGCGTCAATTTTTCATTTTATATTTGATATAATATCTTGCTATTTACTCCCATTTTCTGTATAATTAATAGCGACGGTCTCACCAATTTTCGATGGCAGATTCCGTGACGCATGGGTGGGGTTTCACCCCGGCAAAAACTATAACAGAGAAGGAGAATAAAGTATGAAGTTTGGTTATTTTGATGATGCCAACAGAGAGTATGTCATCACATCTCCCAGGACTCCATATCCATGGATCAACTATCTGGGTACGCAGGGATTTTTTTCACTGATTTCCAATACTGCGGGCGGTTACTCATTCTATAAGGATGCAAGGCTTCGTAGGATTACAAGGTATCGTTATAACAACGTTCCCATTGATATGGGCGGCCGTTATTTCTATATTAAGGACGGTGAAACGATCTGGAATCCCGGCTGGTCTCCGGTCAAGACAGAACTTGACGCTTATGAATGCCGGCATGGCATGGGTTATACCATTATTACGGGCAAAAAAAATGATTTAAAAGCGGAAGTTACCTTTTTTGTTCCTCAGAATTACGACGGAGAAGTACAGCAGGTAGTCCTAACCAACGAAGGCAGTTCTTCCAAGGAATTTTCACTCTTCTCCTTTGCTGAATGGTGTCTGTGGGATGCGCAGGACGACTGCACGAACTTCCAGAGAAACTACAGTACAGGGCGCGTTGAAGTCGTTGGCTCTACGATTTATCACAAGACAGAATACAGAGACAGACGCGATCACTTTGCATTCTATACCGTTAATGATACCATTGACGGATATGATACCGACAGGGACGCTTTCATCGGTCTTTACAACGGATTCAACAATCCGGAAGCTGTTATGGCCGGAAAAGCAACGGATTCCTTTGCCGACGGATGGTCTCCGATCGCTTCCCATTACAAGAAGATTACGCTTGCTCCGGGAGAATCCAAGACGCTTGTATATATCCTTGGTTATGTAGAAATGCCTGCTGACCAGAAATTTGAAGCAGACGGCAAGACGATCAACAAAGCAAAAGCGCTTAAAATGATCGAGCAGTACGACACGCCGGAAAAAGTTGCTGCCGGGATGGCAGAGCTTAAGGCTGCATGGGACAAACTTCTTGGCATCCTGAATGTCGAAACGCCGGATGACAAGGTCAACCGTATGGTCAATATCTGGAACCAGTATCAGTGTATGGTAACATTTAATCTTTCCCGATCCGCTTCCTACTTTGAGTCCGGCATCGGCCGCGGCATGGGCTTCCGTGATTCCAATCAGGACGTTCTTGGTTTCGTACACCAGATACCTGACAGGGCAAGGGAACGTATCATTGATATTGCTTCCACGCAGTTCCCGGACGGCGGATGCTACCATCAGTATCAACCGCTGACTAAGAAAGGCAATGCCGATATCGGCGGCGACTTCTCGGATGATCCGTTGTGGCTGATCCTTTCCGTTTCCGCATACATCAAGGAAACCGGCGACTGGACGATCCTTGACGAGATGGTTCCATATGACAATGATATGTCGATTGCGCAGACTATGCTGGAGCATTTGAAGGTTTCCTTCTATCATATAGTGAATAATCTGGGTCCTCACGGACTTCCGCTCGCAATGCGTGCCGACTGGAATGACTGTATCAATCTTTCCTGCTATTCCGATACGCCGGGTGAAAGTTTCCAGACCTACACGAATCCAAAATTTGCCGCAGAAGGCGGTTATTCCAAGATTGCCGAGTCCGTTATGGTGGCTACGCTCTTTACCTATACAGGTCCTAACTATGTAGCAATCTTAAAACATCTTGGCAAGGAAGATGAGGCTGCCAAAGCGCAGGCTGAGATCGACAAGATGAAGGCTAATATTATGGAATCCGCATTTGACGGCGATTGGTTCCTTCGTGCTTATGACGCGGAAGGCAAGAAGATGGGATCCAAGGAATGTGAAGAAGGCAAGATCTTCATTGAACCGCAGGGATTTGCGGTCATGTCCGAGATCGGCAAGGAGGAAGGCGCAGACATTAAAACACTCAACGCCATTGATAAGTACTTAAATACCGACTTTGGTCTTGTACTGAACAATCCTGCCTATACAAAATATTATGTACAGTATGGCGAGATCTCAACATATCCGGGCGGCTATAAGGAAAACGCCGGCATCTTTACGCATAACAATGCATGGATCATCTGCGCGGAAGCTTATGCCGGACGCGGAGACAAAGCATTTGAATATTATTCCAAGATCGCTCCTGCATTTACTGAAGAAACGTCTGATATCCACAAGACGGAGCCGTATGTATATGGTCAGATGATCGGCGGAAAGGACGCCGGTTCCGATATCGGAAAGCCCGGCAACCACTTTGGTCAGGGCAAGAACTCCTGGCTGACCGGAACGGCAGCGTGGAACATGGTTGCGATCTCCCAATATATTCTGGGTATCGCCGCAGACTTCGACGGCTTACGGATCGATCCTTCTATCCCGGCTGCATGGGACGGACTCAGTGCAAAACGTGAGTTCCGCGGCGCAACCTATGATATTAAGGTAACAAACCCGAACCATGTGTGCAAAGGCGTAAAAGCGGTAACGGTTGACGGCAATGCAATTGAAGGCAATGTCATTCCTGCATTCGGCGACGGCAAAACGCATACTGTAGAAGTAACGATGGGCTGAATACAGACGATCACATAAGATCTGTGAATAGTTACTTAAGGGCAGAACCGGTTTTATTGGTTCTGCCCTTATAATACCATAAGTTCACAGTGCCAAGCTCGATTCCGCTTTGCTTCATCTCGCTCACGGGCTTCGCCCTATGTTCGCTCCTGAAATTATATACCGCTCGTAAGCAAGCTTCCAGCGGCATATAATTTCACTTACTCACACACTGCATCATTGCTGACGTATATATTCTTCAAGACATATCTGCTTTTCATAGATGATCTGCGCATTTTCCACACCAACATACCTGAAATGCCATGGTTCATAACTGATTCCCGTAATTTCTTCTTTGCCCTGTGGGTAACGCAGTATAAATCCATATTTGTGGGCATTTTCCGCAAGCCATAGATAAACGTCCTCATTTTCACACCGCTCTTTATCCGCATTGATATCAACAGCAATCCCCAGTTGATGCTCGCTTGTCCCCGGAACCGCAACCCATTCTTCCGCAATTTTTTCCGCCCTTGATCTGAAATAGCCCTCATTTATATAGGCTTGTACTTTTTCAGCAAATATTTCTTCCTGTTCTTCCGCTGACCGGTATCCTTCCCGCACGATCGGATATAACCCTTCCGCCCTCATATCATCAAACATTTCCTGTAATTGAGGATATATTCTGGAATCCACTTTTTCACCGTTGGATAATTCTGTCAGCTCTATCTCATAGTCATCCGGTATATAATTATTCCGATTCACCAAAATGAGATTCCAGCCATTTTCTTCACTGGCAACGGGATGGGTATTAGCGCAAAAAGAAAATAAGGAATCACCTGAATCTATGATTCTGTAAAAAACGGCTATCCATACCAAAAGCATCAGCAACATGACAGCCACAATTTTTATTTTATATTGATTTCGTTTTTGGCGCCGCTTCATAGATTTTCTCTTTGTCCCTTTCTAAACCTTATCCAAAAATAATCTGCTATTATATATAACGAATCAGTCGGGCAAAGATTTTCATGGTATTGCGAAAATTGAAGACGGCTTCCTTCCGGAACACTTTCCAAAATAAATGAGAGCCGGTTTCCCGGCTCCCTTGAGCTAAAACATTTGTTTCTTATTTTTCTTTTACCGGAATCCATACTTCCGCGTAATACTCCGGATCCTGCATACCCTTTTTGAAATCTTCGGGATTGCTGTAATACTCAATGTTGTATCCCTCCGCGATCTCATAGCTGCTTGCAGGCAGCCATTCGGAAAATATCCTGCGGTTCACTTCCTGCAGCGGAAGCGGCATTGCACCGCGACACGGGAAAACCGCCCATACATGCGCTTTTATCTCCTGAACATCAAGATGCTTTCTTTCCGCCTGCTCCGCGTCCAGATCATCTGCGATCATATAGCGGAACTGATTCCCGCCCATCTCCTCGTCAAAGCACACGCCGTACATTCCCATTACAGGTCTTTCAGATGCCTGGATAAATGCCTCATCCCAGAACTTCGGGATCTCTACGTTTGCATTTTCATAAGAGAAATCCTTGGATATTCCCATTACCTTAAATGCCGGTTTTTCTTCGATTCTGTACTCCATCACACAGCCTCCTTCTAATGATAATTTGATATGCAGCGGAGCAAATGATTTTAACACCGCACCACCACGCCTTACATCAGTTGGAGTTATTCCGTGAAATCTTGTAAATGCCTTTGTAAAGCTGTCCGGGGAATCATATCCGTACTTTATCGCAAGATCGATCACCTTTTCATCCGAGGAAAGCAATTCCTCACCGACAATAGACAATCTTCTCATACGGACATACTCTCCAACGGTATATCCGCACAGCATGGAAAACCCTTTTTGGAAGTAAAATGCGGATGTATTTACTTCCTTGGCAATCCTGCTTACCGTCAGATCTCCTGTAATATTCCCTTCGATATACTCAACAGCGTCTTCAATGATCTTCACCCAGTTCATCCGGTCACCTCCAACTTGACTATGGCTTTAGTATAGCGTTATCATATGGAGGTTTCCCGACAATAACTGCTTTATTTTGTCAAGAGCCCTGCGGGGCTTTAAAACATACCACTCCTTAGCAAACTCCTCTTACTGGCACAGCTTCGCAACTACCTGATTGATCACTTTGCCGTCTGCCTTGCCTTTCAGCTCGCCCATAACGGCCTTCATGATCTGGCCTTTATTCTTTGTTGCAATCACATCCGCGAATTTCTCCTTCAAAACCGCCTCTACCTCTGCTTCCGACATCATCTGCGGCGCATATTCCGAAATGACATTATAACGCGTCTGATATTCCTCCAGCAGCTCCTTCCGGTCTGCCGGGCATCCGTCGATCTGCTCCTTGACCGTCTTCATTTCCTTTAAGATCACACGGTTTGCCAGTTCCTCCGGGATATCCTCCCGACATCCTTCATCGATTGCAGCTTTCTTTACCGCCGATACCAAAGAAGAAATCGCGTCCTTCCTTGCCTTGTCGTGCGCCTTCATAGCCGCGATCATATCCTTTTGCAAAGTTTCCATTGTCATAATTCTTTTCCTCCTTAAATGATTGTTTTATAAAATAACTATTGAAGTTTATTTCAGCACTCCGCCCACATCCTGTATCCTGATCAATACATTACCATGCTCGTCCTGTTGATACTGGAAGAGATTGCTGTCCTCTAAACATTCGATGGGAACCTGCAGTTCGATCCCGCTCTCTAAGACGATCTTCTGTTTTTTCTTCAGCTTCCGTTCCGTCTTCTTCCCAATCTCTACCGGCTTATCGGCAATCTGAAGTTCTTCCACTTTCTCACGGTAGACTTCCTTTGCTCTTTCATTATCGGCAAACAGTCTTTCCTCCATCTTAACCGGACTGATCTCCCCCATTTCCACTGCCTCGGAAGCTGCTTCCTGACGATATTCAAATACTTTCTTCGGCGCTTCCTCATGTTCCTTATAACATTCCTTGATCGTATCCAGAACCGCGGTTTCAAAGACAGTGACCATCTCTTTTTCTGACTTATTCAGTTCCAGCTGCAGGATACGCTCCGCCATATAATTGACCATTTCACCGTCTATGTAACACTTGCTGTCCGACATCCAGACCTTTCTTTCATAAAGGTTGATGTAGAAATAATCATACTCCTTCTGCGTATGGGACGGCAGAAGCCTGCCGCTCTGTTTCCAAATCACCTGTCCTTCCTCTGTCATGTCGCAGGTGAATTTCGTCTGGTAATTTAATTTAAAAAATGCGATGACCGGCTGCTCCTCCACGGTCGCCCATAAAAACAGACCGCTTCCGGCGCCCAGGCTGACCGCTTCCCCAAGAAGCGTGTGCATCTCATCCGTTACCACATCCACAAATGCCGCAAAATCTTCTTCCTTCTCCGGCAGAACCCTTGCCAGAAAGGAATCCTCCGAAAACCTTGCTTTCTTGGCAGCAACATTATCGTAATTATACGCATACAGCTGTAAAATATACTGAAAAATCTCCCCATCCGGGTCCAGTTGATATTCATTATAATCTACAAATTTCTTTGCCGCGTCGATGGAACTTAAAAAACATTTGGATAATTCAACTTTTGATGCGTTCATAGATTCCCCCTCTTCCGTATGATTTCTATTCTGTATCTCTATTTATTATGTTTACCAGATTCCGCTTCTGTAGTTTACATAATATCGTTTTTCATAAACGAATCTCTTTTGGTGGGTTTACATAATATTGTTTCCCCTTGCCAAATCTCTTCCGTCTAGTTTACATAATATTATTTCCTACTGCTCCCCAATCCTAAAATATGTCAGGATCAGTTTACAGATCTCCGTCCCTTTATCATCCCTGATCATCACATCAAATAAAGAGATCGTCCTGCCGTTGCGGATCACATTGGCTTCCGCTTCGATATATTCCGTATCCTTGGCGGGATTCAAATAGTGGATCTCCGCCGACGAGGTTGTGACGATTCCTCCATAACTCAAAGCGGCATGTCCCGCAACCGTATCCGCTAAAGTAAATAAACAACCTCCATGAACATAATCCATTGGATTATTACAGCTGGCATCCAGAACAACCCTGCCCTTCGCATGCCCTTCCCCCAGATCTGTAATACGGATCCCCGTCTTTGCAATAAATCCCTGCTGCTTCTCATGAAGCTCATTTAATTCTTCACATGTCATACCGTTATCATCTCCCTAATCCAACGAGATACCAAAACCTATAAGAATATCAAAGCCAAACAGAAATAACTCACGCAGAGAATATTATAATTCATTCCCCCTGCCGATTACAAGACCCAAAATGATACTCCCGGTAAAATTGCGCGCCATGGGAATCCAATGCTTCAATATTCATTGCAAATATCAAACAACTATTTTATAATCAAATATATAGACCTTAATAATTATCAATTTTGGGAAATCGAAGGAAAAATATCAAATTAATAAAATAAGGAGAAAAACATGGACAACAATCAGATGGGAATGGAGACTTTCGGTCAGCAACAGACGCCTCCCAAAAAGAGCAAAGTAGGATTTATTATTCTGGGAATCATTCTGGCTGTTCTTCTGCTGGGCGCCGGGGGATTCTTTGCATGGAAATCCATTGAAAACAGCAACATTGAATCCGGTGAAGCGGTCATCATGGCATTTATGAAGGATTATGACCGTCTGCGGCTGGAGGATGCTTATGAGCTTTTCCATCCGGATGTCCGCGAGGAAATAATAGAGGATCAATTGGATAAATATTCCGTATCGGATCTGGAGGAATTGGGAGACTTTCTCGACATGTATTATGGCGGTCTAAGCGTTGAATATGAAATAAATAAATCAAAAAGGTTGTCAAAGGAGGAGCTGGAAGACGTTCTCTCAGAGGTTTACAGCACATTCAGGGTTCGACTGGATATTTCCAAAGCATATGCCTATCAGGTTACGGAGACTTTCTCCGGGAAAAACGGAACAACGAAAATCATTGAACAGTATGTTGTGGCAAAAGAGGACGGCGAATGGTTTATTGTTGTAATATCAACAAATAAGATTGTGAAGGATGATGTCACTTTTACATTTTCTGAGAATGAGGATGAGGTTCTCGATACCTTGAGGGCATTTATGGAAGTTCACGGACGTCTGGATATTGAGTCGGCATATCAGTTCTTTCATCCTGATGTCAAAGACGTGATTACGGAACTTGTTCTGAACAAATTCTCCCTGAACAGTCTGGATGAGTATGCAGAATATTTGGATGAATATTATGGCGGGTATTCATTGGAATATGAGGTTCTTCAGTCAAAGTATCTGTCAGACAGTGAACTGGAAGATCTTATTTCTCAAGTAGAAGAATACTATGGCGTGCAGTTTGATTCCGATTTTTCGGATGGTTATGTATGCGAAATCAAGGAAACCACTTTCGGAGATAACGGAACAGCAGTATTCATCGAGACATTTTATTTTGGAAAACAGGACGGGAAATGGTATATCCTTAATATATACACGAATGAACAGGTCTCTTCTGATGTACAAAGTCCGGATCCGGGAAGTTCCGCAGGCGGATATGATGCTTCTGAGGGATTTGATTCCGGGGAAGATGCTTTGGATCAATTTGTTCGGGAGTATGGTCTTATGAATCTGGAAGGGTTTTCTAAAGCTGTGCACCCTTTGCTCCGGGACGCTTACGTGCAGCTTATGCTGGAGAAAAACAATGTAAGCAGCGTGGAAGAATACGATGCTTACATGGCCACCACTTTCCCCGACTTAAAACTCACCTATCAGATTACCAACCGCTACAAATTAACGGATGAAGAACTGGAAAGTTTTCTTTCCTTTACCTATGAGAGATATGGCGTACAACTTGACCTTTCGGAATGTATTTTTTACGCACTTTCGGAAACCTATGAAACAAGCGATGGCACTGAGGATTGGACAGATGTCATCGTAACCGGGAAAGACGGTGATAAATGGTATGTTATTGAGGGGATCAGTATTGAGGCTTGGATAAACTCTTTGGAAAACACAATTTGACCTTTCGGAATGTATTTTATACTGATAATTCTTGGAAAAATTATTTGACAATCAGAAAGCAGTGTGATAATCTATTATTCGGACATAAAGTCCATGTGCGCGTAGCTCAGCTGGATAGAGCGTCTGGCTACGGACCAGAAGGTCGTGGGTTCGAATCCTGTCGCGCACGCTGAAAAACCTGACAGTAATGTTAGGTTTTTTATTATCTTCAATTATTTTGAATTATCTTGATTTCTCTATGGTCAAAGGCAGGCATATCTGATATAATTATCATCAGAAGGTATTTTTCAATTCACACATTGCAGGACGATGTGCAATAAACGAAAACAATCAGCATAAAATGAAAGGTGGGTAACAACGAATGGCAGAAAATGCGTACTATGACCAGATCATGTCACTAAAAGGTCTCTCAAGCTTTAAGGAACTTATTGAGCGCTGGGAACGTTTTAGCGAGAATATCACCCGTTATCAGGCAAAACAGACTTTGGTTCTTCCTGATCTTGTCTGGGTTTCAGATAACGGTATTGATAAGACGGGACTGCTCTCACTTCTTACGAATTATCTGGACGAAGCAGAAAATATGGTGGAGTTTTACGGCAATGTCAAATATTTTGAATACTATCTCGAATATGTTCCTGACAAAACCAACTTCCACGAAATCCAGAAACTTGCAGAGAAGATCCGTGATGCAGCTGGCTTCAGAAGTGAATACAAAGGTCTTTTGTCTATAGAATTGGGAGAATGGGTCGGACATTTCCATGAAGAGAATTTTATCAACCTGTTAAAATTCCTTGCTACCATGGATAATGATATCATGTTCATCTTCAATATCCATAATTATGATCCTGAAGCAGTGGAGCAGCTGATGAAGATCCTGGTTCTTTTCTTCCGGATCGAAGTCATTGAAATGTCCCTTCCGGATTCTGAAGAACTCGGCGTCTACATAAAGAATGATATTCAGGAATACGGCTTAAATCTTGATCCGGAAGCGGAAGCAATGGTGATCGCAACGGTAAATAAACTCCGTGAGGATCAGTATTTTGCCGGCTACCAGATGTTAGACCGGCTGGCTGCTGATATTGTTTATTCTGTATATACTTCCACTCCTCCCTATGACGGGATCGTTACCAAGGGAATGATCAGCGCATTCGCTCCTGACGGTATGTATGTATCAGAACTGATTCAGAATAATACGCGGGTATTTACCGCACAATACAACATTCAGTAAGGAGGATTTGATCAATGAGCAGTAGTAATCAGATTAAAAATACACGTTATAAAAGCAACACCGGTCAGACCAGATGGGCCAGCGTAGAGGAAATGCAGCGTTCCGCTACCAAAGTCGATCTTTCCGCTCCGGCATATCCTACAGGCGGTATTCCTGTTATGTCAGACGGACATACCGCATACTTAGACGGACGCGACACCCATACCTTGATCTTCGGCGCTACCGGTTCCAAAAAGACCCGTCTGTTCTGTATGCCGACCATCAATATGTTTATCCGTGCGGGCGAATCCTTCGTTGTTACCGACCCGAAGGCAGAGTTATATGTACGTACCGCAGGATTTGCAAAGGAGCATGGATATAAAGTCGTTGTTCTGAACTTCCGAGACATCGGCTATGGCGATATGTGGGATCCTCTCGCGCTTCCTTATGAGTATTACCGCACCGGTCGTCGTGATGAAGCCAACAACCTTGTCAATGACCTTGCGGCAACCCTGTCCGCACCACAGAAAGAGAATTCCTCCGACCTGCTCTATCCGATGATGGCGGAAGGTCTTCTGACAGCTAACATGTATCTGTTATTTGAAGCAGCGGCGGCAGAGAATGCCGTAAATTTACGAAGTCTGACAGCTCTCTGTTCCCAGTCCAGTCTGGAATCCTTAAAGACACTGTCCGGCAAGATGAATAACCAGAATACCATCGGTATGCTGTTCAAGGGAACGCTTCTGGGTGAGAACGAAAAAACCGTTTCCTCTATCATGACAGTGCTTTACGGTATGGTCAACATCTTCAATATGAATAAACGTCTGACCGATATGCTCTGTTCCAATACCTTTGATATCCGTATGTTTGGCCACGAGAAGACTGCAGTATATATTATCGTACCCGATGAAAAAACCACCTGCCACTTCCTGGTAACCATGTTTATCAAACAGGTATATGAGATCCTGATTGGCGAAGCGCAGCGTCAGGCAAAACTTGCACTGCCCATCCGGGTAAACTTTGTTCTGGATGAGTTCTGTAACATCCCGAAGATACCGGATATGCCATCCATGATTTCCGCTGCCCGAAGCCGAAACATGAGATTCTATCTGGTAGCGCAGAGTATCCATCAGTTAAAAGGACGATATGGAGAAGATGCCGACACCATCAAAGGTAACTGCGATAACTGGATCTTCCTGACTTCCCGTGAACGCGACCTCTTAAATGAAATCAGCTTCCTGTGCGGCGAGATTGATGCCTGGGGACCGGGCGGCGCTGAGAAACGTAAATTGATTTCCGTTACGGAGTTGCAGCGGTTCAATAAAGAAAAGGGCGAGTGTCTGATCCTGCATGGTCGTCAGTATCCTTTCATTACATACATGGCGGATATCGACGAATATCCTGATTTTGCCAACTATCAGGTCATTCCCATTCCGCCCATCGAGATCCCGCATCCGAATACGTTTGATGTTGTTAAGTTTACAACCAAATTCGCATTTGCTCCGGAAGGTGTTCCATTTTCCAATCCGGACTAACACGCAACTTCCAAAAGACGCCTGCACATTGCAGGCGCCTTTTTTATTCAGTCTTTCTCAAAACCTCTATTTTGTTTCGATTGCTTTTGCTTTCAATGTATATGCGGAGATCAGCCGCGTGATTGTCCGGAAGGATTTAAAATCCTTATCCTTCCATTCCCGTTTTCCGGTACAGTCAACATACGCAATCATACCCGTTGGCTCACCAAATTCCAGCATATCGCAGTACATCAACGACTTGCAGCCTGCCGGCAGCAGGATATCCTTCTTACTGCTGTCAAACTTAGCCACCGTTCCTTCGTCAATGATCCCCATTCCATCCTCGGTAAAATTCTCACGCATACGGCTCTGGTAATCCAGAATAGTATGCCCATCCAGTCTGGGATTCGACACAATGCCCCTTGCCGTCCACTGATAAACCACATCAAGATTGTCACCGTTTCTTTGCATCACCGTAATGCGTGAAAGCGACTTTCTCTCTCCCACCAGCGCAAGCACCGTATTAATGGCGCGGTCAATATCCTTTGCCTTCTCCAGAAGTTCAAAGATCAATTCGCTTAAGCGTTTTTCTTTCCCTGAAGTTTCTTTCCTCAGATTGCGGTCGGCAACATAAGATATCCTGAGTCCCCTATTATGATAAGAGATCTCCTTTGCAATCTGCACACCCACCCGGTCAGAAGTAATTAACTCAAACAGGGCATCGTCCGCCGTCTGCAGAAGGTCATCATATCCCACGCTGGGATCCTGCGAAACTACTGCCCCGATACAGCTGTCGATCCTGAGATCCTCTCCCACATAAATATCACGAATTGCCCGGCATACCTTATCGCACATGCTGACAACCGCGCCTTTCCCAACATTCTTTAGGAAAATCAAAAATTCGTCGCCACCCAGACGTGCAACAACATCGGATTTATTGATATTCTCAATAATGATATCCGCCACCTGAACCAGGACATTATCTCCGAAAATATGTCCGTAAGCATCATTCACCTTCCGAAAATCTTTAATGTCCAGAATCAGCAGAGCATACGGAACTGCCACAGAAGAATTGGCCTTAAATTCCTCAATCAACTTTCTCGCCGTCTTTCTGGAATTCAATCCGGTCAACTCGTCCTTCTCGTCAACAAAATCCACGTCCTTTCTCAAATTCTCACGTCTCGGAACCGGACGGAGCGTACCGATCACTCTGACCGGACGGTCTTTTTCATCCTTCTGCAGTGATGCATGCACACGCATTTTGGTATATTCGCCTGCCTGCTGCCCCTCCCGGCGCACCCTGATATCAAAGGGGTGGTCAATATGTTCCCGGCACAGATCATAAAAATAAACAAGATCATCCGGATAGATAAGCTTATCCCTTCCGACATTCACAAGAAATTTTTCAAATACCCTGGGTTTATTGATGATCTTTCCATTTTCTTCCACATGTTTGTAATAAGTAAACACATCTTCATCAATCAGATAATCAAAAATGATCTCATCACTGCTGGATATCGCCCGAAGGTATAAACTCTTCGTCTCATCCAATTCCTTGGCCATCTGCTTCTGTTTTGTAATATCAAAATATACGCCAAGATAATAAACACAATTCCCGGAATCGTTTTCCTCCTCACCAAGGCAGATGGCATCCAACTTGATCCATAAGGTCTTTTCCGTCTCCTTATGCACCGCCTTATATTCAAACGAAAAATTCTCATGATCCTGCGCCCGCTGCCTGATATAGGCTTCATACATTTTACGGTCTGTCTCGCCAAAACGGGTAAACGCCCCCTTAGGGTAATCTGACGGCTCCGTTCCAAACATTGCATAATAATACGGATTGGCCTCAACAATATCGATCGTCTCACCGACTCTGGCCTTCATGATCCCAACCGGAATATTTTGAAACAATACTTCTCTTTCGTTCATGTCTCTCCCCAGATCTTCTTATTCAGCTCTACATCCTTCTTTGCAATCAGATCAAGCAGTTCTTTTGCTTTCTGCTGCTCCATCACAGCTCTTTCCTCATCCTTGATCAGCATCTCCAGACTTCCTGAGATCGTATCAATGTTGTTTTTAAACTCTTCCACCATCTCCGCAGTCCGCGCCTGGGCTACCTTGATAATCTCCTCTTTATATGCCACAAACTGTGCAACCGTCTGGGCTTCAAACGCCCTCTCCAGATCTCTCTTATATGCTTTCTTATCCATCGTATTAAAGATCAGGATCGCTTTCTGCTTGTTGATATAATCGTTCATCTTCAACGCGCCGATCTCGGATGCCGGTATCTCAGTCTCTGAAATATTAGCGATCCTCTGGATCAGTCCTTCATCAATTCCTTTATATTCCTTGATCTTCTGAACAATAATATCTTTCAGTTCCTGTACCTGCTGCTCTAAGATCTTGCCGCGCACAAATTTATAATGGTCATCAATATCCTGCAGATAGCGGTTCAACTCGCTGATAATGACATTATTCTTCGCCTCAAAAATCTCCGGCTTCAATGCGATCCACTGCATCTTATCCGCCTGTCTGCTGGCGTGATTCTGGCGACGCTCGATCTCATGAACCAGATCCTTGATCTCCTGCACCTGCGTCTCCAGACTATCATCCGTGATACGGGCTACAAACTCTTCATGCGCCAGTTCAATATCTTCCACCATGCTTGTCTTCATGATCTAGGATATTATTGTTCAGAAAATCAAGGAATATAAAGGAATTG
>DLOP01000030.1:41348-48120 GCA_002478505.1 Lachnospiraceae bacterium UBA7481 | reverse complement strand
GAAATCGTTGCTCCGGAACGGCTGGTGCCGGGCAGAACCGCTGCAACCAACTGAAATACACCAATCCAAAAAGCAAGGCGGTAATCCAACGCATCTGAAGTTATAATCTTTGCCTGTTTCCCTTTATAGTGATTTTCCGCCACAATAAATACAATTCCCACCAGGATCAGCATCACAGCCACGATGACAGGTTTATAAGGCGCCATCTTCTCTTCCATCCAGCTATCCAGCAGAAATCCATAGATCATCGCCGGAATACACGCTACGAAGATCTTGACCCATAGGAAAATAATATCTTTCCATACCAAGATCCTGCCAAAACTCCACCCTGTTTTTTCTTTTGCAATATCCTCCGCGGAAGCCTTCGCTTTCTTCCACCCAAAGGGCCAGATATCTTTAAAGAAGATGATCAACACTGCAAGGATCGCTCCCAGCTGAATGACCACATCAAATACTTCCATAAAGGCTGCCAGCTTTTCTTCCGATTCGCAGATATTAAACTGTACCCATTCATTTAATAAAATCAGATGCCCCGTGCTGCTGACCGGTAGCCATTCCGTGATTCCTTCCAGAATTCCGAATAGTATTGCTTTAAAGATCTCGATTATTTCCATAACAAATCTACCTATTTCTATTTAATCAACTTATAATGATATTATCATGGTATATCAGTATTTTCTTTTGATTCCTAGAAACTTTTTCATAAGATCATAATTGATCGACGCATCATAATATCCCTGCAGATACACTATCTTCAGCTTTTTTACGTCCTTCTCGATCCGGTTGATCTTAACCAGCATCTCCGGACGGAAAACAAACGCCCTGCCTTCCATTTCCTCTTTTTCAATCAACTTCAGAGTCTTATTATAACGGATATACCTCTTTTCCATATCCTCCACCAGTTTAGGATACTTTTTATATTTCGCACGGATCAGTGCCATCTGGGAAGACGGTTTCTTCCGGTAACCATAGGGCTGGGTCAGTATGATCACATTCTTTTGATTCCCATCCTTAATCGATCTGCGGATCGGGATAGAATCCGATATTCCGCCATCCAGATACTTTTTACCTCCTATCTCCACATTGCGCGAAACCAGTGGAAGGGAAGCAGATGCCCGGATCGCAGTAATATCCTGATACATATCCTTTAATTCAATATATTCCGGCCGGCCTGTCTCTATGTTCGTTACGACAGCATAGCCTTTACCGGGATAATTTTTAAATGCTTCATAATCATAAGGATTTAACTCATTAGGGATGCGGTTATAACACATATCCGCCCCAAATAGATCCCCTGTTTTAAACAGGCTGTACGGACTGCAGTAATCCTTATCATCCAGATAATCGATGGAAACTTTTAATGCACGTCCCTTCTGCCCCGACATATAGCTTGCCAGATGACACGCCCCCGCAGATACTCCGTAACAGGAAGAAAACTGCAATCCCTTTTCCAGAAAGAAATCCAAAATACCGGCAGTATAAATTCCGCGCATTCCTCCGCCTTCCAAAACAAGACCGGCCTTTATCATGATCTTCATCCTCCCTTTCTCTGATTAATACTCATTTTTTACAAATTTTCTCAAAGCCTCCAGCGAGCGGTACACCTTCTCCGTATCCACACAATAAGCCATCCTGAAATACCCTTTTACTCCAAAAGAATCGCTTGGTACCAGGATCAGGTCATACTTCTTTGCCTTTTCCGCAAATGCAATCGCATCTTCTTCCAACGCTTTCGGGAAAATGTAAAATGTCCCGCCCGGTTTCACACATTCAAATCCCAGATCGGTCAGTTCCTGATAAAGGATATTCATATTCGTCTCATAAACGGACAGATCGCTTGTCTTATCGATCACTCTTGCCACAGCAAGCTGGATCAGGGATGCCGGGCAGTTATGCCCCGTTCCTCTGGAAATCTGACAGCACATCGGCACGATCAGCTCCGCGTCCTTACAATTTGGATTCACAGCAACGTATCCAAGCCTCTCACCGGGGATGGACATGGATTTAGAATAGGAATAACAGGATAGAGTATTGTCATAAAATTTGGAAATATACGGGGCGTCAACGCCCTGAAATACAATTTCCCTGTATGGTTCGTCGGAGATGATAAAGATCTCATGACCATATTCCTTTTCCTTTGCCCTTAATAAATCTGCAAGCTTACGGATCGTATCGGACGAATATACGATACCGGATGGATTATTCGGCGTATTGATCAGAACTGCCATGACCTTTTCATTCAGCATTTCCTCAAATGCTTCAAAATTGATCTGAAAATCCTTCGTATTGGCAGGCACTACCTTAAGTACAGCCCCCGTCTTATTGATATATGGATTATACTCCGGGAAATACGGCGCAAATGTCAGTACTTCGTCCCCCGGCTTTGTCACACAGCGCACCGCGTGGGCTACCGCGCCGGCAGCTCCCGATGTCATAAAGATATGGTCGGTCTTATAATCCATGTCGAATCTCTTATTTAATGACTTTGCTGTGGCTTCTCTGGCTTCAGGATTGCCCGGATTCGGGCTGTATCCGTGAAGATATGCAGAATCCTTCGTCTGAAGCAATTCAATCATTGCCTCTGTCAATTCCTTCGGCACCGGCACAGACGGATTGCCCAGACTGTAATCAAATACATTCTCATAACCAATCTCTTTTCCCCTCTCTGTTGCATAAACAGACAATGCCCTGATCACGGACGGCGCGCTGAGCATTTCCTTAAACTCCTGTGAAATCATACCATGTTCCTCCTCATGTTAATATAGTAATAAACAATTTTTATAATAATGGCGAAAGTATTTTTAATATGCTCTGTACAAACCTTTGACGAATCGGTCTCTTCTGCCACTGTACATAATTAATTTCCTTACACTTTTCAAGCGTCTTTAAAAAATCCTTCTTGATCTCCAAAACTGCCTTATCATCTGCCAAAAAGACAGCATTTTCGTGGTGGAGATAAAGGCTTCGGTAATCCAGATTGACCGTTCCGCATACGCCGCACTCGTCATCTATAACAACATTCTTTGCATGGATAAATCCCGGTGTATACTCATAGATCCGGACGCCCTTCTCCAAAAGCCTGCCGTAATTTGACACTGTAACCATGTACACATACCATTTATCATATCTATGGGGCGTTATGATCCGCACGTCCACACCACTTTCCACTGCTTGTATCAGCTGATCCCTCAGATGGTAATCCAGTACCAGATACGGCGTTGTAATATAAACGTAATCCCTTGCCTTATTGATCAATCTGCTGTAAACCCCGCAGATCGGATTATTGGAATTGCGGTGCGGTCCGCCGGAAAACGGCTGCACAAATCCCGTTCCTTTGGTCTCCCATCTTGGCGTATACTGCTCAATATTTTCCTGCTTTTTATCGGAATGCTGCCACATTGTTAAAAAGGTGGCCGTTAAGCTGTACACTGCTTCCCCTTCCATACGGATAGCGCTGTCTTTCCAATGCCCAAAACGGTCCAACTGATTGATGTACTCATCCGCCAGATTGACGCCGCCCGTATAAGCGATGGTACTGTCTATGATCGTAATCTTCTGGTGATTCCGGTAATTAAACGATAGAGATTCCACTCGCTGCTCCAGAGGCGCAAAGGAATACAACTTGATACCATCCTTTTTCAGCTCTTTTTTCAGTTTGCGGACACCCATATAGAGGCATCCAAAATCATCAATAAGCAATCTGACGTCTACGCCTTCCGCGGCTTTCTTTACCAGAATCTCACGGATACGTTTCCACCATTCCCCATTATATACAATAAAATACTCCATGAAAATACTTTCTTTTGCAGCGGCAAGGTCTTTCATAAAATCTTTTTCCATATCATCACCCAAAGGGTAATACGTCACATCTGTACCCTTATAGACCGGAAATCCGTCTTTTTGCAGATATCGCGAGATCTGCACCTTGTTAATATGCACAGATTCAAAATCCTCCGCCACTTCTGAACTTTGCATCAGATGCGCCTTCATATCAAGTTCAATATCCAGCAGCCGTTTATGGAGTTTCTTATCCTTTGCCTGACTGCCCCACAAATAATAAAGAATAAATCCAAATCCCGGAAGCGCCAGGATGATCATGATCCAGAATTGCCGGTTATAATTATCCTCATTGACCAATTGAAAAATCACAACAGCAGAAAAAAGTTCCAATGCCAGATAGATCCCCACTGCATACTGCTGCAGATACAGAACCAGATCGGCAATTAATACGATCTGCAACGCCAGCGCCGCCAGAATGGTGCATAGCCTGATGACCGCATAATATTTTGCTTTCCTCTTATCTTTCTCCATATGATAGCCACGCTTCTTTCTTATATTGAAAACCTTTCGATCCCCAACAACTATCCAAAGACTCTATATTACAACATTCCTTTCCTCACCATGTAAAAATGCTTCTATATTTTTATAGACTTCCTCAACCACCCTCTGCCTTGCCTCATTACTCGCCCAAGCCATATGCGGCGTAATGATCAGACGGTTAGAATCCATCAGCCTGCTCAAAGGATTCTCCGGCGTAATCGGCTCCTGCTCTAATACATCCAAACCGGCTCCGGCAATTTCCTCCTCCATCAAAGCGGTATATAAATCTTCATTATTGACTACCGCTCCTCTTGCCACATTGATCAATACCGCGCTTTTTTTCATCTTATGTAGAGCCTGGGCATCTATGAAATACTTTGTATTCTCATTCAGCGGACAATGCAGGGATAATAAATCCGATTCCTTTAAAAGCGTATCCTTATCCACCGCCTCATAACCCTCCACCACATTCTTCCCTGTGGTGGAATAATAAATCACCCGGCATCCAAAAGCTTCAGCCACCCTTGCAACGCCCCTGCCGATATTCCCCATGCCCACGATCCCCCAAGTCTTCCCCCGTATCTCTGCATACGGCAGATCAAAGTGGGAAAAACGATCCTGCTTCGCATAAGCACCATGTTTCACATACTCATCATAGTAATGCAGATGCTCTAATACGAACAATGCCAGTGCAAAAGTATGCTGCACCACCGCAGGCGTACAGTAATCTCTGGAGTTGACGACACGGATCCCACGTCTCTTACAATAGTCCAGATCAATATTATCATAGCCGGTTGCAAGTTCACAGATCAGCTTTACCTTGGGTGCATCCTTTAAGGTCTCTTCATTTAACGGCACCTTATTGGCAACCAGAATATCCGCATCCCCGATTTTACCAGCAACATCTTCTTTTAGTGAATTGCCGTAAGCAGTCACATGCCCCAGCTTTTCATAGCAGCTGATATCAATATCCGTACCTACGCTGTTCCTTTCCAAAATCACAATATTCATCCTAATTACCATGCCTTTCCAAAGCCTGCGAATTATAATGCACTTTAGTGCTATGCCGTAGGCACAAATTCGCGATTGAAAAATCTTTGATTTTTCAATCTAATCCTCCATGTCAGGGCAGCTTGCTGCGATCCGTTCACTATCTAAAAAAGGCAGGGGTATCCCCGGATTGAGATACCCCCTCTTTATTCATCATCATAGACCGGATACAAAGCGCATCTGTCGATTACAGTCTTTTTAAAAGTTCTTCTCTCTGTGCCTCATATCCCGGCTTACCAAGAAGCGCAAACATGTTCTTCTTGTAGGATTCCACACCAGGCTGATTAAACGGATTAACTCCTAAGAGATAGCCGCTGATACCGCAGGCAAATTCAAAGAAGTAAAACAATTCGCCAAGATAAAATTCATTTACTTCCGGTACGTGGATCATCATGTTAGGAACCTGTCCGTCCGTATGTGCAAGAACAGTTCCATTCATTGCGCTCTTATTGACAAAGTCAACGGTCTTGCCTGTAAGGTAATTCAATCCGTCAAGATCTACCGGCTCCTCCTCAATGATGATCTCCTCTCTGGAAGTCTCAATATCAATGACTGTTTCAAACAGATTTCTGGAACCATCCTGAATAAACTGTCCCATTGAGTGAAGATCTGTGGTAAGATCAACGCTTGCAGGGAAGATACCTCTCTGATCTTTTCCTTCTGACTCTCCATACAGCTGCTTCCACCACTCTGATACATAGTGGACTGCAGGTTCATAATTGGCAAGAATCTCGATGCATTTTCCTTTTCTGAGCAGGATGTTACGAAGAGCTGCGTACTTCAGCGCATCATTCTCTTCATAGTCCGCTTCCAATGCGTGCTTTCTTCCGGAAGCTGCGCCTTCCATCAGCTTATCAATATCAGCGCCGGATACCGCGATGGGAAGAAGTCCCACTGCAGTCAATACGGAAAAGCGTCCGCCTACATCATCAGGTACAACAAAGGATTCATAACCCTCCTCTGTAGCAAGATTCTTCAGCGATCCTTTTGCCTTATCTGTAGTCGCATAAATCCTCTTTGCCGCACCTTCCTTGCCGTACTTATCCTCCGCCATCTTCTTAAGTACGCGGAATGCTATTGCCGGCTCCGTGGTCGTACCGGACTTTGAAATCATATTTAGGGAGAAATCCCTGTCTCCGATCACATCAATCAGATGTTTTAAATAAGTAGAGCTGATGGAATTACCAACAAAATATATCTCCGGCGTCTTTCTCTGCTCCTTGCTGATCATATTATAAAAGCTGTGACCTAAAAATTCGATTGCCGCCCTTGCGCCCAAATAGGAACCGCCGATCCCGATTACGATCAGTACGTCCGAATCGCTCTGGATCTTCGCTGCCGCCTTTTTGATCCTCGCAAACTCTTCCTTATCATAATTGACCGGAAGATCGATCCAGCCTAA
>DLOP01000030.1:36167-41306 GCA_002478505.1 Lachnospiraceae bacterium UBA7481 | reverse complement strand
TTTTTCATCTGCTCCACTTCATGATCCTTCACAAAGGAAGCCGCCTTGGAATAATCAAATGTTACTTTTGAACTCATCTTGCTTCGCTCCTTTTTCATAAAATTATTGTCCATAATTTACCATTTATTTTTACTTATAATAGTTTAGCAAAGTTGCTTCTTTTATTCAAGAGAAAAAGCTGAATTTTGGTAATGGCAGTTAAAATCATGAAATTCTAATTGTCTGTCTTTGAAACCCAGGCAACCGCGATAGCGCCGGGACCGGCATGTGTTCCTATAGTACCTCCTACCGTTTCAATGGGAAGTTCCTTAACGTGATCCGCCCACAGCGAGGTATTATCCTCTATGTATTTTTGCATCAGCTGATCACTTAATCCGGTATATCCAAGAAAATAGGGTTTTTCAAAATCAATTCCGCCGGATTCCTGAATTTTTTCTACAATAAAATTATTGGCCTTCTTAGAACCTCTTGCTTTGCCGATTACTACAACTTCTCCATTTTCAATGGCAACTACCGGTTTTATAGACAGCATCTCTCCCGCAAAAGCAACTGTTTTGGAGACCCGTCCACCCTTCTTCAAATATTCCAGAGTATCTAAAAGAGCAACCAGACGGATTCTCTTTTTGATACTTTCCAGCTCTTCTACAATAGCCTCCACTGCCATTCCGTTATCTTTCATCCGCAAAGCATATTCTACCAGAATATGTTCCCCTACCGTTACATTTTCACTATCCACCACATAAACGGAATCAGAATAATTCTCTGCTGCTATCATAGCGCTCTGCCATGTCCCGGAAAGTCTGCCGGAAATGGTAATAATAATTACTTTTTCTCCCTGACCTACCGCTTCTTCTACTGCCTTCTGAAAAGTATAGGGCGGAATCTGACTTGTTGTAGGCAAAGTATCGCTTTCAATCAGTTTTTCATAAAATTCTTTATGGGACAACGTAATTCCATCCTGATACTGTTCTTCGCCAAAAGAAATTGTCATGGGAATAACCGTAAGATCTTCTCTTTTATTATCCGTAATATCCGATGCAGAATCCGTAATAATTCTTATTTTCATGGGTATAAGCTTTCTCCTTCCATTTTAAATATATTCTAGGTATACTCTTTGTCTTTATGACTTCCTTTTTACTGACTCTCTTTATTTTCCGACCATTGGTCAAATTAAATTTCGTGCAATTATATCATGATGTTTGACCGATGGTCAATATGTGAGATATTAAAAAACTAAATACATTTTAAATTTGTACAGTATCACATCTTTATAATTTATGGTACAATATACGCGAAAGCAATGAACAGTGCGTGAGTGAGTGAATTATATGCCGCCGGAAGCTTGCTTACAAGCGGCATATAATTTCAGGAGTGAGCATAGGGCGAAGCCCGTGAGCGAGATGGAGCAACGCGGAATCGAGCTCAGCACTGCTACAGAAACGGAGGACTTTATGGTTTTGAATGACAAACGTAATCTGATACTGGATTCTCTGGAAACACTTTTGGAAGAAAAAAAATTGCAGAATATCTCTGTCAGCGATATTGCCCGGAAAGCCAAGATCAGTAAAGGGAGCATTTACTATTATTATCCTTCCAAGGATGCCATTTTAAACGCACTGATCGAACGAAGCTATAAAGCGCCTCTGGAAACAGCGAAACAGCTGGCTGATCAGCCTGAAATCCCTATTTTTACAAGAATCGCGATGTTATTCCAGTCCTGCCGCAGCGTATCCGCTACCTTTATTCGCGAAAATCGCACACAGGAAGTTGCTTCTATACAGGAAAAAGCTTATATTCATCAGAAATATACAAATTATATGATCAAAAAATTAAAACCGGAACTGACAGCAATGATCAGACAGGGGATTGACCTTGGGGAAATTCATTTTGAAAACCCTGAAGCGCTTGCTGAAATTGTATTAATTGTATTAGTAATCAAGCTTGATAACACCTTAATTCCCAGCAGTGAACAGGAGATTGAAAATACCTTAAACGGACTGGTCAGTTTATTGGAAAAAGGCGCCGGTATTCCCGCAGGCGCCTTACAATATCTGTCTCCCCAGTAAACATAGGGAAACGCTGATGAAAGCATTCCCCTATGTTTTTCAGGAAAGAAATTCCCTCAAAAGCATCTCCAGTTCATCGTCTCCCATATGTCCGGCGCCATCTTTCTGACTCTTTGCCATCCGTTTTTTATCAGCTGTTTTTGCCGCTCTTGCTTTTACTGCCGCCAACTCTGTATCCTCATAAGTATCCTGTGCAACATCCTCATTTGCAAACCCGGCATCCTCTGCATCTTCTGCATCATCATTCTCAACTTTCTCATAATATTCGGCTCTATTTTTCACCCCTGACATACCGCTTCTTCTCTTACGAAATCCCAGCTCTTCCTCCGTCATATCCGCCATACGCATACTTTCCGGAAGCAGCTCCAGACGCTTTACCATATGGTTCTCCATATAATCCACCAGATTGGTCTTTAGCACCTGCTTTTTCCCTGTAATATCAATTGCGGAAGATACGCCAAAATATACATAAAGACCGATCATGCTGATTATGTAATAAGGCATCAGCGATATAAAATGGTCTCCTCTGGTGATTCCGATATAAATACCCATACCCGAGACAAATACGGAGAACAGCACCAGCTGCCCCGACCAATGCTGCAGGCTGATCAAGCTGATATTTCCTATCCTCAGATGATTGATAAATTTGTCTACAAAAACAGGTATGTTGGTTACTCCTCCATTCATACGGTAACAATTTGCAAATTTTTTTTTGCATTGTTTTAAAAGCAGATTATCCGTAGCAGTCATATTATCGGTCTCGTTAATCATATTCTGATATAAGACACCTATCATAATTTGGAAAATTATGCTCAATACTATGAGAAGGACTACGATCCCGATGATCACATTGTGGCTCATATGTAATCTCCTTTCCTTAATCAAAGATAATCAGGTGATTGCAAAATCGTTTTGTTAATTACATTATAAAATAGATATTTTTATGTCTCAAGATATAAGGCGTCGCCTTTCATTTACATTTTCTCCCATATTTTTATGTAAATGACTGGAAAGAGTTTCGCAATTGTGATATTATTTTTTTTAATGAAAAGGAGGAAATAATACTATGGTATATAAAACACGCGGAACCTGTTCTTCCCAGATTGATATAGAACTGGATCAGGACACAATAAAATCTGTCAAATTTACCAACGGCTGCAACGGCAATCTGCAGGGCATCTGCGCCTTAGTCAAAGGCATGAAGGTACAGGATGCCATCGACCGGCTGGAAGGGATCAAATGCGGCACAAAAAATACATCCTGTCCGGATCAGCTTGCTTGTGCATTAAAACAAATGATACAATAACATTTGATATTTAGTCCGTAGCAAGACTGCGGCATTGGAGTTAGGTTGAAAAACTTTGTTTTTCAACCAGCAGGTTTTGAGCTGCGCCAAAACCTGAGCCATTAGCTACTCAATGTCTCTGCTTAAAGCAGAGCCATAAAAAAAAACAGTCGCAGCATAGAGGTTATTATATGAAAAAGATTGTTTTGACCGGCGGCGGTACCGCAGGACATGTTACGCCAAATATTGCCCTGCTGCCTACGCTCCGTTCATTAGGATATGATATTTCTTATATAGGTTCATATGACGGGATCGAAAAACGCCTTATTACTGATTTTGATATCCCTTATTACGGCGTAGCCACCGGCAAATTTAGAAGATACCTTGACCCCAAGAATCTCACCGATCCTTTCCGTGTCATCAAAGGTTATCGGGAAGCGTTAAAATATTTAAAACAGATCCGTCCGGATATCGTGTTCTCCAAAGGCGGATTTGTTTCCGTTCCCGTTGTCAGGGCTGCCGCCGCTTTAAAGATCCCCTGCATTATCCATGAATCCGATCTGACGCCGGGTCTGGCAAATAAGCTCTGTATTCCTGTTGCCAAAAAAGTATGCTGCAATTTCCCGGAAACATTGCAATGCATCCCGAACGATAAAGCTATCCTCACCGGTTCTCCGATCCGCGAGGAACTTTCCAAAGGAGATAAGATCGCGGCGCTCAATATGTGCGGATTTACCGCCAATCTTCCGGTGATTCTGGTCATCGGCGGCAGTCTGGGCGCCAATGCCATCAATACATGCATTAGAAAGGTACTTCCAAGGCTTCTGACTGATTTTCAGGTAATCCACATCTGCGGAAAGGATAAAATCGACAATCTTTTATTAAATACAACAGGGTATAAACAATTTGAATATGTAAAAGCAGAATTAAAAGATATGTTTGCTTTAGCGGATCTTGTTATCTCCAGAGCCGGCGCCAATGCCATCTGTGAATTGCTTGCCTTAAAGATCCCCAACCTGCTGATCCCCCTGCCCGCTAAAAGCAGCCGCGGAGATCAGATCTTAAATGCGGAATCCTTTGAAGCGCAAGGCTTTAGTATGGTTCTGAAGGAAGAAGATCTGGACGACAATACTCTGTTAGAAAAAATCCATGAACTGTACTTTACCAAAGACAATTATATCAATAATATGAATAAATCCGTCACACGCGACTCCATCCGGACGATTGCCGGACTGATTGATGACACTGTCACAGAAAGCAGAAAATGATTTCTGATAGGGAAACGCTTTTATCAACGTTTCCCTAAATTATACTGTTTTTTATTTGTTCCAGTTCATCCTGTGAAACCTCTGTAGGTTTCCACAGGATCTTCTGCCCGTCGTCCTGATATCTCGGTATCAGATGCAGATGATAATGCATCACCGTCTGACCTGCCACTTCGCCATTATTCTGTACAATATTAAATCCGTCGCACGAAAGTTTCTCTGTCATCTTTGTCGCCAGCTTCTTCGCCAGCACCATTACCTTTGACGCTGTTTCGTCCGGCAGTTCATAAAGGTTGGCGCTATGCTCCTTCGGAAGGATCAGCGCATGTCCCTTTGTAGCGGGGCCAAGATCCAGAATCACCCGAAAGTCCTCATCCTCATAAATCGTCTTCGACGGAATCGCTCCATTTGCAATTTTACAAAATATACAGCTATCCTGCATCATACCAACCTCACTTTATAAGATATTTTTCAAGTAATTGCGAAAGCGTCAGGTCCGGATTACATAACTCTTTGTTTGAAA
>DLOP01000030.1:26487-36137 GCA_002478505.1 Lachnospiraceae bacterium UBA7481 | reverse complement strand
TATTTTCAAACTTTGAGTTATGCAAACCTCCTAGATAGAATTGTGGAACGAAAAATTAGTAAGCAATTATAATTGGTAATAACTAGTTGTGCAATTACCTGCTATATAGTCTACTTCATGAACGGAAACATACTGTCCAGTATCCGCAGACTCTTGAAGTCACCCTTGGAGACAATGCTTCCTTCCATAAATCCGCCCTGAAATGTCTTGCGGCCATCCACGATCTCATCAAAAGTATCCACATCCATAGTAAGCTCAATATCCTGTCCGCTGATTTCTTTCTCCTGGATCACAAGTTTTGCATTATCAATGATGATGACAAACGGGTCTGCTTTCCCGCGGAGATTGATTTTGTATTTCAGATGCGTCTCCGGCTGCGGAAGAAATACCTTTTCAAACAGCTCTCTATAATTTCTCTGATTGTTTTTTGGCGTGCTTCCCAGTTTTCCCTTAAATATATTGGCAAGCTCCTGAATATCTTTTTTCTGCCTGTCCACATACTGATCATCAGAAACATATTCCGAAAGCTGTTCTGCCTCCTGCTGACTGAAGAAATTGTCCATTGTCTTATAAACCTTCTGCTTTACAGCCATGCTGCTTGCCGGTAAGGAACTGATCTTCTGATTGATCGAACGATAAATGTTCTCCGCACATTTTTCAATGATCGTCTGATATTGTTCACTTCGTTCCAGCTCCGCTACATCAGGAATATAACCGCAGATGCCGTTACAGGTGATCCCGCCCAATGCTTCCCATGCGTTAATTAGATCCAGCTGCCCTTCCTTTTCCCCATAGGTTGTGGACATCACCACCGGAGCCATATACGTCTGCCGTATCTTTTCCTTATCGCCAAACAGCCAGCATGCGTCCAGAAAATTCATGATATATCCGCCTACGCCGTGCCATTCTACGGTAGATGCCAAAATCACCCCGTCCGCTTCCTTTAAGGTCTGCGGCAATCGGGAAATAATATTCTTCTGGTCGTACAGGTCATACTTTTCAACACGGACATTTAGCTCTTTCAATACCTGTATCATTTTCTTGACCACAAACATCGTCGGGTCGCCGATCAGTCCGCGCCCTCCATAGTAAATATTGATCCTCATGCGTCACATACCTCCGGCAATTGAAATTCTTCAAGGTATCTGATATAGTCTTTTCCGGGAATCGGCTTTGAAAAATAATATCCCTGAAAATAATCGCATCCCAATTTTAACAGTTTAACAATCTGCGCCTCCGTCTCCACGCCTTCTACCACAACATGAAGTCCCAGCTTGTTAGTCATATTAAAGATACTCCGCAGCGTAAAATCCGCCTTTTGATTCTTCTCTGAAGACCAGAGGATACTCTTATCGATCTTTAAGATCTGGAACGGCATCTGATACAGATACGATACGTTGGAATATCCCGTTCCATAATCATCCAAAGAAAGGGAAACGCCATTTTCCTCAAAATAATTGATATTACTGATTAACGCCGCATTAGATACCATCGCCGAAGATTCCGTGATTTCAAAGTTTATCTGGCTGTTGCGCAGTCCATACTCCTTCATGATCTCCAAGAAATTCTCCGCCAGTTTATGATGCATGCACTGCTTTACTGACAGGTTTACTTCAATATACTCAATTCCAAAAGCCGTAAGATTTTCCTCCATAAAGAAACGGCATACCTCCGTAAATACCTTCTTTCCAATCTCTAAAATATAACCCTCCCGCTCGGCAAGCGGCACCATGACCTCCGGAGAAATAAAGCCAAGCTTATCATCATTTAACCGCACCAAAGCCTCTGCTGCCACGATGCGTTTTTCTTTTGTGGAAAAGATCGGCTGATAATAAACCTGAAATTTATCCTTCTCCAGACCACGCTTGATCGCCTCTATGATATCCTTCTCATAATCCTCTCCAATGATCTCATCTGCGCCATATACATGGTCAATAATCCCCTCTTTCCTTCCTACAACACTGATCAGATGCACAAAGTCCTCATATGTCGGAACATCCTCCGGACATTTCGCCTTGACATAGCTGGCGGACAAAATTGCTTTCATCCCTCCGTTTCTCCATGCCTGCTTAAATCTCTGGGCGATGGCTTTGATCATATTCTCCATCTGTTCCTCTTTCATGATCTTCATCCTGACCGCAAGCACGTTATCATCCACCCGGAACACATTAGTTCCTCTGGTAAAGACTGTCAGGAAAGAAACTACATCGGACAACATTTCATTGACCGCGTCCTGACCAAGCGAATCCGTCAGTATCTTAAAATCATGGATCCGGATAAAAAAGATGAAAAACGAGGACTTGGATTTATAATTCAATGCGACTTCATCCAGCAGGATGTCACGGTAAAGCGCATTCGTCTCATCAAACTCTTCATCCGGACGCTTCACCGAATAAACCATACAGATGACGCACAATGCCATGATAAAGAAAAATATCCTCTGCTCCGGAAAGATCAGCTGAATCATATTGGCGCAGAATATAAAGGCAACACAATTTAGAATGTAGGTGATCCTCCCGAATCCTATCGTCTTCCTGTAGCGGATAAAGACCACTGCGGTAAACACGGTATAGTATGCCATATAGATCTGCATGATCTGCGGAATGCTGCCCGCCGTGATCATGCCGCGTCCGTCAAAATCAAATATCCATCCCGTCCAGACAGACGCAATCACCAGTCCGGCAAGCAAAAAATACGGAATCTCAAGACTCAGCCGCCATTTTCTGTTTTTGGTCAGATCAACATTGGAAATACCCAACAGGTACATGACGCAAATAGGATAGATTATCTTTTGACACAAATTATAAATGACCGCCAGAATATCCATAATCATCGTTCCCTGAAATGTCCCGTTCTGGATCTGCTGGAACAGGATCACATCCATAATAGCAGAAAAAAGCATGGAACCCAGCATGACATAATATATCGTATAAATCTGCAGATTGATCCTTTTCTTGCCGCTAAAGAAGAAAAGCAGCAAAAAGTATAGGACAATTGCAACATAATCAAAGCTGAAATTATACTCCATTACCTGCCTCCTCTAATTTCCCTTCCTTCTGCTCCGCCGCATCTTCCATAAGATGCCTAAAACCGGCCATATCCAGCTGTTCAAAGAAGTAATCTCCCTCTGCGTAATCGCACGCCATATCCGATACCATATCAAAGAAATCCTGATCGTCGATCCCCGGCACCCTTGTTTCCATATTCAGCTCCCGGGAAAGCGCCAGCAGACACTCAAATGTGATCCGTGCTTTTTCATTCACCAATGCCGACTGCGTAAAGTTCTTACTGAACTTAATGATCGAAAACGGCAGATCATAGATAGCCGATATATTAGTATATCCGCTTCCATATCCGGTCAGACAGAATTTTACGCCTTTATCGGCAAGCAGTTCCATATTCTCACAAAAGGTTCCCGTTGCATTGGCAATCGCATCCTCCGAAATCTGCAGACAGATCATGGAAGGATTGACGTGATATTTTTCCATAATATCGATCAGCTTTTCACTCAATCCCTGCAGCATGCACAACGCGGGAAGAATCTGTATACAGATAAAATCAATGCCAAGCTCTTCAAAATTCTCCACTCCGATCGTACGGCAGGTATATTCGAAGATCATCTGCCCGAGGTTGGCCACATGCCCCGCCTTTTCTGCAAATTCCAGTATTTCATCATCATAGATATATCCTAAACTGTCTTCATAAAAACGGATCGTAACCTCCACACCTACGATGTTTCTGTCTTTCAAGCGGCAAATCGGCGTATAACGCATATCAAACCTGCTGGTTTCCATCGACTGCGCCAGCACATCACTGATCTTCTTTTCCCGCTCCAGCTCTTCCAGATCATACTTTTCAACACGCAGCGTCTCTTCCGTATAATCTTCTAACACCATACTGTCCAAGACCCCAAGCAGCTGATCAATGGTGTGAAGCTCACCCGGCATGGAGATCCTGCCAATCTTCACTTTCAGATACAGGTTACATTCCAAATATCCCCAAGGCTGTCCAAACCGCTCACGGATCTCTTCAAGGATCTGTTCCGTCCTACCCTCCTGCAGATTGGAAAACTCCAGACAGAAAATGTATTTATCTATCCTATATACATTACATTTTGTATGCAGATTTTCCAAGAAACCAACCATCTGCGACAATGCATTGTCCAGCTTCTCGTAATCCGTATTAAAATCATCCTTCTGCAGATTATCCAGCATAATTACAAGCAGTTCACGGGGATTTCTGAAAAGACAGTTATGGCGCATTACATTATAAAATATTTTTTTCGAGTATGCGCCCGTCACACGGTCATTCTGCGCGCTGGGATTCTGAATAAAGAAAAGCAGTATCAATGCGCTCACCGCAATAACGGCTGTCTCCAAAACCTGCTCAGGAAACAGGAACTGAATAAGCGTACTTGTCACACACATAGTGATCACGCCGGCAAAGATCATCTTTCTGCTAAAGGAATAATATTTCCGATAAGCAAAAATCAATCCAATCAAATAAATCAGGTAATATCCTGCAATCGCATAAAAAATCCCGATGCCGCTTCCACGCTGATAAGCGCCATCAGACGTGATCGTAAACAGGCTTCCGGTCCACAGATTTGTCAGAACCATAAGGTCAGCCAAAATCACCGGAAACAAAAAGGTCAGCCTAAATACCAGTGACGTCTCCCGCCAGGATTTCGCAATGCTCAGAATATACAGACACATCAACGGGAGCACCACGATATGCGTCGCAAAATATCCCGTAGAGCATGCTATCAGCGTACCTGTCGCAACATTACCGCTTCCCAGCAGACTGGTCATGCCGAATCTTATCAGCTCACAAATAGCCGACAGGGAATTCATAACAACTAACAGCAATAAGATCTCATCCTGAAAAACCGCAATTTTTCTGGTTTTATTAAAATATATTATGATAATGAACGACATCATAACAGTAGTTATTTCATAACCGGTTCCGACAGGCACAGAAAAAAACCTCCACATATTTCGATAGTTCTTTTTATTATATTATAAATTTTTAATTCAGACAAGGTCTTCCGGCTATCTTTTACATATTTTTCTAGGAAAACCTTTCATCGAGAATACTGCCGGCCGGAATAAATCATCATATATCCGTCAAGAATTTGTATAAAATAACTATTTGTGATACAATACAGATTCAAGCTAACATTTTCTGCATGACAAAGTAAATGAATGATCCAAACAGGATCAGCAAAAAGAAAGGATTGCGGATGAACGCCAGAAAATTTTTGAAAGGGCTGGGATGGACAATGTTATTTTTTGTCAGCACAGTCGCTGTCACCATCCTGACTTTATATCTTCTGATGTGGCTGCTTTGCAACGGTCCTTCCGTCACGGCGCGCAACACCTTTGTCGCAACCATGCTGGAGACCGGCGGCATGAAATTTGTCGTTTCATGGTATCTGCCGGAAGAAGACGTACTTGCTATCATCAACAGCCGTCATGCGGCGGATGACGCTGCAGCACGGTATGCCGCATTGCTGACCTCCTCCGGACAGCAGACGGGCGATTATGCCGCCGATACAGATCATTCTGTATCCGCAGATGATTCATCGGCAGCCTTTTCTTCTTCCGTGAGAATCGGAGACGGCACGACAACCTCCGCAATTCCTTCTGAAATCAATGAGATCAACGACGTCGGTCTGATTCCGATCAGCGGCAGAACTTTTGATGCGCAGCTCCTTGTGGTCCGCGATCCGTCCCGTATCGGCATTGCCACATCGTATCCCTGGTCTTCTACCGAACGTGAAAGAAACGGTCTGACGACCGGTGAATACTGTAATACCTTTGACACTCTTGCCGCCATCAATGCAGGAGAATACATTACAGCCGGCGTCAACTGGGGCGGTCGTCCGGTGGGTGTAGTCGTCTGCGATGGAGAAATACTGTTTAATGAGCCGTCTTATGGAGACGTCATGATCGGATTTAACGACAACCATGTACTTATTATTGAGGAAATCGGATCCATGACAGCAAATCAGTTTACCACCTATATAGCGGAGCACAAAATTATAGACGCAGTATCCTTTAAGGATATCAGCAACGGCGACACGAACCATTTTACGAAGCTCATTGAAAACGGCGTTCCAATCAACCTAAACGGCAGGGGCATCGGCGCCAATCCCCGTACTGCGATCGCTCAATGCGCCGACGGAACCGTGCTTTTTCTTGTAACGGATGGGCGCGGAACAGCAGGTCATCTGGGCGCTACAGGACAGGATCTGATCAATATCCTTTTGGAATATGGTGCAGTCAATGCCGCCAACTTAGACGGCGGAAGCTCCTCCTCTCTTTATTACGACGGGGAATACAGGATCACTTCCTCTACACTCTCCTACGCAGACGCTTCCAAACGGCTGCCGACAGCGTTTATCGTTACTAAGATAGAATAAAGGCATGATTATTATTATGAAAAAAAAGTCAGGCAAAATAAAAGTGATATATATGATCTATCTGGCAGTCTTGATTCTGTTGATGATGATCTTTCTTTGGTATGCACGGAAAACGCTGATCCTTTATGAAGCATCTCAGCCGCAGTATCTGATGGACGCGTTGATTGCCACTCCAGGGCTTACCTTATCCATGAATACGGCTGTACTGACATTTAATGAATTTGAAACGCCGGAAGACTATCAGGAACAGCTGAAGCTGCTTTTAGAGGATAATGCCCTGCAATATCATTTTCTGAAAGAAAGCTATACGGACGGTTCCCTCACCTATGGCATCTATGCAGGAGAAACACCGATCGGGACAGCCGTCCTGAAACCCGTAAGCACCATCACCCGCCTGATCGCAATCCCTATTACCGACTGGAAGCTTGTGGCATTAGATGCATATGAAGCGCACGGAGACTATAGCGCTTCCATAACCGTGCCTGATAATTATACGGTCAGGATCAATGATATCCCGCTTACCCGCACTTATGTCACCGAGAGAACCCCTTATGAAGAGCTGGAATACAGCGCGGCATATGTCAGCGTACCGGAACAGGTCACTTATCAGGTAAGCGGATTAAAGCAGCCGGCTCAGATTACGATTTTGGATGCAGATGACTGTGAACTGTCGATATCCTCCAATGTATCTGATGGCAGCGTTGTCCTTTGCTATTTTCCTGCCGAAAAGGAAATCAGCGCCGAATTAAGTTCTATCGTATTGGAAGCGGTAGAAACCTATTCCAACTTTTTTTCCAGAGACCTGCCGGGATGTCGGGAGAGCGTGGATCCGATACGCGGATTATTTCCGGAGGATTCCATCTATCTGACTCTGGCGGATCAGTACCGCCGTGAAGACATGCAGATTTTTTCTTCGCATACGGATACGCAATTTATAAACGAAAGCATCACGGAATATATCCCATATAATGACCAGTGCTTTTCCTGCCGCGTCTCCTTTGATAAATCCATGACCCTATCCGGCGGACGGGAAATGATTGATACAACCGACAATGTCTATTACTTTGTACTGCAAGACGGCAACTGGCTGATTGCCGATATCAGATAAAGTACCTGTTTGGATCAGACAATTGTAAAATTACAGCGTCAGATTCATATATTGTTTTAAAGGTGTGACCAAGTTGAGAAAACAAAATTATTATTTTAACAAAATAAAATATCTTTCTTTCCTGCACAGCAGAATCATCACAATGACCGTATCGCTGATAGTCATTCTATCCGCCTGTACCCAGTTGCCGGATTCAGGAAACATTGACAGTCCTGCCGCCCTGTCAGGCAATGGAGCTGCATCCGTCTCCTTAAATTCAGGCGGCAGTATGGCAGATGATTCTTTAGACCCGAACATTCCAAGAACTTATACTCTTTCTGTCAATGTCGGTGCACCCGCTATTATCAATATGAACGATCCGGCTGCTTCACAAACGGCATCCGCCGGTCCGCTTCCGGAATCTGTTACATATTATAAAACCTCCTATTACGGAACAGCTTATGACGGCGTTACCTATTCTTTTGAAAACGGTATCATCTATCTGGAAATCACTCCCGATATCAACGATGCGATGTTGACCGGCGCACGCATCACCTTTAAGCTGCCGGAAGAAACGCAGACCGATAACAATGATTTGACATCTACCGCCGGCGATCATACCACAGAGGATCTTCCAAAACGCGGCTGTTATTTTTATCCTCCGGACGCTTCTGCCGACTCATCGGAACCACCTGCATACATAAACTCCGACGGGAGTATCGATCTGACGCAGAATCCCATCCTGTATATCGTAGATTCTGACGGCAGCATCACTTCCTGTCCTGTTGTGACAAGACGCCAGACCTATGATATCCCCACTCTGTTCCTGACTACGGATATGGGCGCAGAGATCACTTCCAAGTATGAATATGTCAGCGGTAATTTTACCCTTGATGGCACAACATATGAGATCGGCATCCGCGGAAGAGGCAATACCAGCTGGAGATACTATACACAGAAAAGTTATCTTTTAAAATTTGATGACAAAGTCTCTTTCTTCGGCATGATCCCTTCCGAAAAATGGGTCCTTGTCTCTACCTACCGGGATCCTTCCCTGATCCGCAACTGCGTTGCCATGGATATCGCCGCCTGCATGGATCATTTGGAATATACGCCGGAACAGATCCCGGTGGACGTCTATCTGAATGGAGAGTATCTGGGAGTCTATACCTTTTCCGAAAAAATAGATGTGGATCTGCAAAAGATCAATATGTTTTCCGGGGAAGATTATCAGCCGCCGGCAGACAGCGAGGATATGGATCTTGCCTTTTTCTTAGAGTGCGGAGGAGATCTGATGAGACCTCATGTATATAGTCAGGAATATTTTATGACTGCACATTCTCCCAAAATGTTTTTCCAGTACCCTGTTTTGGATAAACCTTACACCGATGAATTTTACTATGTTTATAATTATATGAATGAACTGGACCGTGCGCTTGTCAGAGGAAAAGGATACGAAGAATATATCGACGTGGATTCGTGGGTAGACTGGTTTATCGTCATGGAACTGACCAATAATACCGACTCCGCTTTCTGGCGGAGCAGTTTCCTCTACCGCCGTCCTGGAGAAAAAGTCATGTTGGGACCTGTATGGGACTTTGATATGGCATTCGGAAACTTTGAATATGATAATAAGAGTTATGCTTACTGGGCGACTGCGGAGCAGGTCTATGACCTTGCGCAGAATCATTATATGAGTTACCTCTATCAATCAGATGATTTTATGCTGGCTGTGCAGGAACGATGGGATGAAGTCAAAGAAGACCTGCTTGCCACGGCTATGGAATCCATTGACCGGCACAGCGAAATGGTTGCAGCTTCCCGGGTCTATAATAATCATGTACGCGGCACCAGCAGTTCCGAATATCAGGTCAATGCCCTGCGGAACTTCGTTCAGAACAGATACAACTGGATCGATAGGAGTATTCATATGTACGGATATAATAGACATGAAGCGCCATATACCGTATCGGATCCCGTACCCGAAGAAGAACTATTTCCCGAAGGAGACGCGGGCGTCGTCAGCGGCAATGAAATACCGCCGGCGGTAGATGCGGATCTTAATGTGATTGAGTAGATTGAATAGATTGAGTAGGGTCATACTTGCAAAAGAGTTAACTCCGGCTTACATAACTCTTT
>DLOP01000030.1:22890-26437 GCA_002478505.1 Lachnospiraceae bacterium UBA7481 | reverse complement strand
TTGAGTTATGTAAACCTCATGAGCAGAATTATGGGATGAGAAATTATAAAGCAATTGTTTAACAATCACCTAACAATACATCAAAATAAGAGGAGAATACAAAAATGACAAAAAGAATGCTTATGTTATCAGCCATCTGCCTGTTCTTTAGTTTTGTTACCGCAGGCTGTAATAACCAAAGCTCTGGCAATATGACCGATCCGTTTTCCGGGAACACCACTATCATAACATCCTCAGACAACGCCGCTGACCCATCCGGCATAGACAGCGTATCCTCCCAGACCGAAACTATTGACGCTTCCGGTTCTGATGCATCAGAAGCAAATACAAGTTCAGACAAACCGGAACCCATCGAATATAATGTCTCCGGCAATCAGATCCGCTTTACCTCCTATGATCTGACAGATACCTATGATGAAGCATCCACTACGCTGATCCAAATGGACAAAATGGAAGTGACGATCACCGGCATCGGCGCGTCTATTCAGGATAATAAGATTTTGATCACGCAGGAAGGTACCTATATTTTTGAAGGCCGCCTGACAAACGGGCAGATTTACGTGAATGTCAGCGATCAGGAAAAAGTTCAGCTGGTATTGAATAACGTCGAAATCTTTTGCAATACCTCTGCTCCCATATATATCGTCAACGCGGATAAGACGGTGATCACTCTCCCGGAAGGAACGGTCAACAGCGTCTCCGACAGCTTTGCGCCAATAGATGATACTGTCAAAGGATGCATCTACAGTAAAGACGACCTGACCTTCAATGGCACCGGAACACTGAACGTCACCGGCAATTATAACAACGCCATCAGCTGTAAAAACGACCTGACGATCGTTGACGGCACTTACAACCTTACCGCCGCCAATAACGGACTGAAAGGCAATGACAGCATTTCCATATTAACCTGTACCATGAAGATCGTAAGCATGGACGACGGATGCAAAGTAGATAATGACACCGATGCTGACAAAGGATATCTTTTCATCGCCGGTGGTTCATTTGACATCACCGCCAATGATGACTGCTTTCAAAGCACCCGCGCCTTTATCATCCAAGGTGGACATGTGCTGGCAAGATGTTACGGAAAGACCGTGAACTGCGACGGATACAGCATCGGGGCGGAAAACTATATTTCGTCCGGATATTAGGGATGTTACAGGAAGTCATATCCTCCGAGCTCATTCAAAAGCCGTTCATTGCTGGCGGTATATTCCAGTGCCCATACCTGAAGGTCATCCTTCGTCGAAAAATATTCTTTCAGATTTTTTCCGTTTTTCAAATATTTTCACATAATTTTTATTGTTCATGAAAAAATGAAAGTAAAACGTAAAAATCCGTATCACCAAATTTTCTGTCTTTAGACTATAAATCAGGGAAAACTAATAAAATAATAACATGAAATCAATCTCATTTATGGAAAGATTTGTAAAGATATGTATAGATATGGAAAGATAATGAGACTGATATAATGATGAAAGGAGTTATTTTATGGATTACAAAAAATGTGCTGTGGAAATTCTGGCGGCGATCGGTGAAAGCAAAAATATTGTCAGCGCCGCCCACTGTGCAACAAGGCTAAGACTTGTAATTGCTGATAACAGCAAGGTCAAGAAAAATATTCTGGAGAATGTTGACGGAGTTAAGGGCGTATTTGAATCCTCCGGTCAGCTTCAGATTATCATAGGAACCGGTACGGTCAACAAGGTGTATGACGAATTTATCAGCGCAGCCGGCATTACTGCCGCCTCCAAAGAAGAGGTGAAACAGGCAGCGGCGGCGCGGGGCAATGTATTTCAACGCATCATCAAGACTCTGGGCGATGTGTTTGTGCCGATCATTCCTGCAATTGTTGCCGGCGGTCTTATTATGGGTATTATGGAAGCCCTCAACTTTATGAGCAATAACGGAATTATCGCAATTGATCAGAGTGGCTATCTGTTTCAGATCATCAATATGCTTTCTAACGCTGCATTTACATTTCTCCCGATTCTTATTGGTTACAGTGCGGCCAAGGTGTTTGGCGGGAATCCGTATCTGGGCGCAGTTCTTGCAATGTTCCTTATCCATCCCAACCTGCAGAATGCCTATTCGGTTTCCACCGAGGGCGTGGCGCAGAGCTTCAGCATCCTTGGGTTGTATCATGTGAATATGGTTGGTTATCAGGGGCATGTCATTCCGATTATTATGGCTTCCCTTATACTTGCTACTATAGAGAAAAAACTACACAAAATAGTTCCCGAAATAATAGACCTGTTTGTAACTCCACTGGTCAGTCTGATGGTTGCCGGACTTTTAACATTTACTTTTATTGGACCATTATTTGTTACTATTGAAAATTGGGTTCTCTGGTTTGTTCAGAAGTTGATCACGATTCCCTTTGGCATCGGCAGCTTTATCATGGGTGGAATTTATTCAACGACCGTAGTCGGCGGTGTTCATCATATGTATACTGTTATTGATATGGGGCAGATCGCACAGTATGGTTACACATACTGGCTTCCGATTGCTTCCGCCGCAAATGTGGCACAGGGCGGCGCTTGTCTTGCCGTAGCATTAAAGAGTAAAAACAAAAAAATAAAAAGTATCGCGGCTCCCTCTTCTCTTTCCTGTATGCTTGGGATCACGGAACCTGCTATTTTTGGTGTTAATATCAGATTTGTCAAGCCGTTTATCTTTGGCGCTATAGGCGGAGCAGTCGGCGCATGTATGGCTTCCATCATGCATCTTGGCGCAAGCGCTACCGGAGTTACGGGTCTGTTTGCAATACTTCTTCATCTTCATGCGCCTCTAAAATATATTGCTGTCATTGGTACGGCTGCTGCTGTTGCATTTCTTCTGACATGGTTTTTTGGCTATAAAGATGCTGTGAAAGAAGGCTCTACAGAAACAACAACTCCGCCGGAGGATAAAAACGCAACTGCAAATGTTTCTGCAGAAAAAACTTCCGAAAAGGAAATTACAATTGCATCACCCCTAACAGGCAGGGTAGTTGCCTTAAGCGATGTTCCTGATGAAACCTTCGCGGCAGGAGTGCTGGGAGAAGGCGCTGCGATAGAACCGTCAGAGGGTAAGGTTGTGGCTCCGGCAGATGGTGTTGTGAGTTCGCTGTTCGATACGTATCACGCAATAGGGCTTACGCTTGATAATGGCGCCGAAGTGTTGATTCATGTAGGAATCAATACGGTGGAACTGAACGGGGAATTCTACGAAGCGCATATCAAAGACGGCGACAGGATCAGCAAAGGGCAGCTGTTGATTACATTTGACAAGGCAGCAATCGAAGAAAAAGGTTATAAAACCATCACCCCGGTAATCATCTCCAATACAGATGAGTATGCCGCTGTAACAAAAACAGAAACGGATACTTTGAATATGGGTGAAGATCTGATATATTTAAAGGGATAGTTAGAAAATTATGATAAAATAAAAATAAATATAAAAACTACTCGGCTGAAAGGAGCATGGATATAACTATGGATAAAAAATCACAAAATGCTAAATGGAGACAGAAACTTCATATAGAACCGCCGATTGGCTGGCT
>DLOP01000030.1:1036-22859 GCA_002478505.1 Lachnospiraceae bacterium UBA7481 | reverse complement strand
TATTTTCAATATGCGCCTGACGATATTAATGGCGGCGTTAAAAAAAGCTGGGGGCATTACCAGAGTCCCGATATGATCAACTGGGAATTTACGGGGACAGTGCTTGTTCCCGATATTCCCGAAGACAGGGACGGCGTATATTCCGGCAGCGCTATTGTCCGGGATGATACTCTGCATCTGTTTTATACCGGGAACGTTAAGGAAAAGGGAAATTATGATTATGTTCTGAAGGGGCGTGGCGCGAATGTCATTCATGTGACTACGAACGACGGCCATCATATGAGTGAAAAAAAGGTTGTACTCAGAAATAGCGACTATCCGGATTTCTGTTCCTGCCATGTCAGAGATCCTAAGGTATGGCAGGAAAACGGACTATATTATATGATTCTGGGGGCAAGGACACGGGACGATAAGGGTTGTGTGCTATTCTATCAATCCCGGGATCTTGATACATGGGAATATGTGAGAACGTATGATGTACCGGATATGGGATATATGTGGGAGTGTCCGGATTGTTTTATGGTAGAGGGGCATAGATATATAGGAATCTCACCGCAGGGCCTTCCCCGGGGAACCGAGAGAAACCAGAATATTTTTTCTTCAGGATATTTTTTAAGTGGTAATTTTAAAGAATTTGATTACGGATTTGATTTTTATGCGCCGCAGACCTTTGAAGCTCCTGATGGCAGACGCATTTTAATTGGATGGATGGGTATCGGCGACTCCGCTTATACCAATCCAACCGCTGCACTGGGATGGCAGCACTGCCTGACAATTCCACGAGAAATTTCAAGGCTTGAAGATGGTACTCTGCTTCAGAATCCGGTGAAAGAATATGAAGCTTTAAGAGGGGAAAAGATCGCTCTTAAAGGAGAGCAAAAGGTATCGCTTCCCTTCGATCTGACCGCGGGGGTCAATGGGGATTTTGAAATTGTTATTAATAACGGTCTGACATTAAGCCTTCGGGAAAATATGTTTTACATGGATTTTAACGATCAGCCTATGGGATATGGCAGGACGATACGGCGCGTCAGGACAGAGCAATGCCGGGATATCCGTATGATTGCGGATATGTCAGGTATTGAAGTATATCTTGACGGCGGAAGATACGTTATGAGTACCCGGTTTTATCCCAATGAAGAAAATGTACAGATAACGGCAGATGGAATCAATGCGGAAATATATAAAATGAAAGGTATGGTTATTAGTATAAATGAGAAATGATACCCTGATTGCAATTGGAGAAGCTTTAATTGATTTTATACCCGATAAAAGCGGCTGCGAATTTTACGAAGTGAATAGTTTCATTCCCGCTGTTGGCGGCGCCCCGGCCAATGTCTGCGGCGCATTTTCCATACTTGGCGGAAAATCAAGGCTGATTACACAACTTGGCGCAGATCCCTTTGGAGATAAAATTACGAGAACCCTCGCCGGAGCCGGTATAGATACATCCTGCATCAGTTATACGGAAAAAGCCAATACCGCGCTGGCGTTTGTGAGCCTTGCAAAGGATGGGAACAGGACATTTTCATTTTACCGTAAGCCGTCGGCAGATATGTTGTTAAATGAAGACCAGATCAGACAGGAATGGTTTGACAATGCATTTGCCCTGCATTTTTGCAGCGTATCTCTGGGAGATTTTCCTATGCGCGGAGCACATGTCAAAGCTATTGAATTTGCCCGAAGGGAAAATGCGGTCATTAGTTTTGATCCTAATCTGCGCTTTCAATTATGGGATGATAAGGATGAATTGAAAAACGTAATATGGAAATTTATTGGTATGACGGATATCTTAAAAATTTCCGATGAAGAACTGGAATTTATCACCGGCATGAATACCATTGAAAAAGCGCTCCCCATGTTTTTTGAGAAAGGCGTCAAACTTGTAATATTTACCTGCGGAAGCAAGGGAGCCTATTCTTTTACCCGGAACAATCATACGTTTTCACCAGCAATCAAGGTGAAAGCTGTGGACACTACCGGCGCAGGCGACGGGTTTATCGGCTCGTTTTTGTGGAAACTTCACGAGCTGGGAATTTCCGCAGACAACATAGAATCTTTGACGGAGGCGGATATGAATTCGCTGCTGGAATTTGCAAATAAATTTTGTGCAATCAGCGTGCAAGCCCCCGGAGCAATTAAATCCTATCCTTCGCTGGAAGAGACACAAAATTTCAGCACATAATCTCCTTTATTCTTCATATAATATAAATAATTATGCTATTTGAAAGAATCTGAATGATTTTTGTTGCATTTTGCTTTGAATTTATATTATAATAAAGACAGAAAGGAAGTGATAACATGACTACTGTAAGCCTTCGATTTGATGATGAAATGAAAAAACAGCTTGATGAGATGTGCGATGAAATGGGAATGAACCTTACCACCTTTTTCATGATCTATGCAAAAAAAGCTCTACGTGATCGCCGGATTCCTTTTGAATTAACTGCCCCTTTAGATCCTTTTTACTCAGATTCCAACAAAGAACAGTTAAAAAAAGCAAACCAGCAGGTTAAAAATGGACAGGTAATCGTAAAAACAATGGAAGAACTGGAGGCTATGGAGCGTGAGTAAAATCACATTTGCCGAAGACGCGTGGGAGGAATATCTTTACTGGCAGTCACAGGATAAAAAAACTTTGAAAAAATAAACAGCCTGCTCAAATCCATCCTGCGTGAACCTTTTACCGGCGAGGGGAAACCTGAAATGCTGAAAAACAGTCCAAATGGCGAATGGAGCAGAAGGATTAATGAAAAAGACAGGCTTGTTTATATAATCAACAATGAAAATATCACTATCATACAATGCAAAGGGCACTATAATGACAAATAAGCCCGTATCAAGGAACAATATAGACCAGAGTGAATTTTCGACAATGTAAGAACAGGACTGATTTCCTAAAACTTGCAAAATATGTCGGAATATGCTAAAATACATGAGTATGCGGCGTTTGTCGCTATGACGTACTTTGTGATTTTCTTAGTTAAAAAAGAAAGAGGAATGCAGCTTTTGCTGCGCCCGTGAAGGATGAAGCATACTTCTTAGTAGTATTTTGCGGGCAATCAGAGTATGTTCAGTCCGGTGGCAATAAGCATGGCTTTATTGCTTCAAAGCCTTTTCTCTTTCTTTTTTATATTTTTAAACATGCATATTTATTTTGCAGATTGGTAACATTACTTAATTTTATTACAACATAACAGGAGACCTCATGCAAAATTCCATTTACGCTCTGGCCTTAGAAGAAAAGAACTGGCTGGATTTTTTATTTTATAAGATCGAAAAACAACATTTAACCAGATCAGAGGAACAATCCATCAAAGATTTCATAGCGGGGAAAAATTACCTGCCACTATGCGAGGCGTGGAAACGGCATGATTTTCCTATTCATCTTCCTGAAAAACGTGTAATCAATAAAGAGGGAAGCACAAAGAAAAGAGTCGTCTATTCCTTTCCGGAAGAGGAAAACATTTTCTTAAAATTTATTTCTTTTCAGCTTTTTCGCTATGATTCCTATATTGCAAAAAACTGTTATTCTTTCCGGCGCCGCCATGGGGTGATGCATGCAGTTCGTCAGATCGGCAGTATTCCCCATGTTAATCAGATGTACTGTCTGAAAGCGGACATCAGTAATTATTTTAACTCCATAGACGTTTCCATACTTTTAGAGCAGCTTTCCTTTCTAAGGGAACAGGACGCTATGCTTTTTGAACTATTTGAAAAAACACTCTCCGAAGACCGGGTGATCGAACGCGGCAGGATCATTCATGAAGCCCACGGCGCTATGGCAGGAGTGCCTATTTCTCCGTTTTTAGCCAATATCCATCTCCGTGGGATCGACCAGTATTTTTTGGAAAAGGAGATCCCATATTTCAGATATTCGGATGATATCCTGTTCTTTGCCCCAACAGAAGCTGAACTTCAGGAACGCAAACACGCGCTGTTCCAAATGCTCCATGATCTTCATCTGTCTGTCAATCAGGACAAGGTCGCCATCTCCCTTCCCAGTGAACCTTTTGAATTTCTTGGGTTTCGCTTTGATAACGGCAGTGTTGACCTTTCCGACCATACATTATACAAAATGAAAGCCCGGATCCGGAGAAAAGCCGACAGCCTCCGCCGCTGGCAGCGAAAGAAAGGACTGGACAGCGAAAAAGCCGCCATCGGCTTTATCAACGCTATGAATCATAAGCTGTACGGATGTTCTGGTGATAAAGAATTTAGCTGGAACAAATGGTTTTTCCCAAACCTGACCACGGACCGGCGTTTAAAAGTGATCGATCAATATATGCAGGAATATATCCGTTACTGCATCACAGGCAGACATTATAAGGGAAACTACCGGATCACCTATGATATGATGAAGAAATGGGGATACCGCAGTCTGGTAAATGAATATTATAAGAAATCAGCTGCAGAAAACTGATCCTGCGATCAGCCATCTGAAAAACCCTATTCACAGTTATTGATCAAGCCTTCGTAATACTCCGCCTGTTCTATATTTCCAAGTCCGCGGTAAATCTCAGACAATGCCCGCAGCGGAATATCCTTATGATGCTTTAAACTGATAACGCTTTCTGTCTCAAAGGCAGCATTGTAATACCAGACCGCCGCTTCTTCCGGCTCTTCCGCCATGCGGTAATACTCTCCCAAAATGCAGCAGATCTCGCTGCAGCCGTTCATCGCCATGGCCTTTGTGGTATATTGGAATAATCCCAGATCCTCCCCTGTCATCAGGCAGGTATTGGCACAGATACAGCATGCCTCCATAATCTCTTCCTCTCCACGGCTGACGTCCGATAAAGTTGCCTGAAAGATCGGAAACGCATTCATAAAATCTTCCTTTTCCCCTGCGATCATCAGTTCTTTTGCATAGATGCTATGTAAGCGCTTATCAAGCGCCGTACCCTCTTTAAACAATCTCTCAAACGCCGCCAGATCCCTTGCTTTGTGATTGCCCTCCGGTTTATGTAATATCTCAATATCACTGTCATAAATCACCGGATCCAGACGCACCGCCTCATGAATAGCGCCTTCCCAGACAAATTCCCGCAATCTTTTATAAAGCTTGGGGCGCAGTTCTTTATCATAATTATAGATAGTATTATAGGAAAGCTGATTGGCATAATACATCTGCACAAGGTCAATTTCCGGCAGCATCGCTTCCTTTAAAACACGAAATTTTTCATGATTTTCCGCATCCAGCTCCTCGTCGGCATCCGCACAATAGATATACTCTTTTGATGCCTTAGAAAATGAATAATTCCTCGCATCGCTAAAGCTGCCTGTCCACGCAAAATCATAAACCTGATCTGTATATTTACGGGCAATCTCCTTCGTCCTGTCCCTTGAGCCGGTATCTACGATAATGATCTCGTCCATCAGATCTGCAATGGAATCCAGACATCTTGCTAATACCGCTTCTTCATTCTTGACGATCATACATAAACTGATAGTGATCATTTTGCGTTCTCTCCCATTCTTCCTAATGCCGACAGTAAGCTCTCTGCCCTTTTCTATTCTTCCTGCGGCAAATACTGTTTTATATTTGTATCTGACAGATAAAGCACCATGATTCCATTGATGATCCTGATTGAATTTTCGGAAGGCCATGGTTCCATCGCAGCAAATTCCTCCGTTGCGGCAATCTGACACTTAGTTTCAAAATCAGCCCGCCCATAACTTGTGGAAAGGTAATGGTTCATCATACTGATATATTCGTTGTCCTGCGTCAGAAAAATGTTAGAAACAACGCCCGACATTATTGGTGCAGCAGGAACATATTCCGGGATTTCATAACAAGAACCAAAAATGGCAACATCCATATCTTCATGATATCCTTCCATCATTTCCATCCTCATAACAAGCCGATTGAGAAGCATTTCCATTTTCGTATTTGCGTTATTCATATTGTAATAGGAACGGTTGGCAATCACCGTAAAATGAAAAGAAATACACAGCAGAAGCACTACTGATAACATACTAAGATAATGTCTCTTCCAATACTGCAGATCTTTCCATCTGAACCTCTCTGTAATGCCTGCGGAAAGCCGCATATCGCTCCACATGATCACCAATAAAAGATAGACCAGCGCAAGGCTGTATTCCATGGATGTAGAGGTATAAGAAACTCCTGCAGACACAAACTCAAAGAGATGGCAGACAAGCGGCAAAAGAGGAAATACAAGCGCCATAAGAACCACGCGGACAGGCATTCTCCATAATTTTCTCTTTGTCACTAAAACCAGCCATGTAATCAGCGTTAACAAGAACATTAATACGTTCATAGCATTATAACGGTTCAGTTCCCACCGTACAATATAAAATCTTGCAAAATCCACGTAACAGTCAATCACCGCCTGCAATAGGCCCTGTATTCCAGTACTGCCTGCAGAATCCATACCCATGTAGCCTGCCGCCTGATATCCGCCGGCTTTCCATACGATCATAACTCCGATCGCATAGACGGCAACTCCTGTCACACCGCTCAGAAGACATCTTCCGGTCATCTTTCCGATTTCTTTCATGTCATATTCCGAAGTATATAACATTCGAAAAAGATAAAAGAGCATGATAATGATTGTTACAGATAAAAATGCCTGATAAAATCCCAGGGAAACAGCAAGACATAGACCGCCTAATAAAGACCCTGACAATCCTTTTTTCTTCAGACACAGATATGCTCCCAAGACAGAAAACAATAAGGAAATCATATATCCATCTGCTGTATACATATATGCAAAAATAGAAGTTACGACAGGATTAGCTGCAAGAATCCACGCAATGATCACAAGAAATATATTCTCCTGAATATCAAACAGCCGCACAAAGAAAACAGCCGCACAGCCGATCATAACAAAACAGATGACCCCGATCAGAAAAGGCAGTTCCACTGTCCCACGTATTTTTTCCACTGTAGGCAGAAAGATCCTTCCCAAGGATATCACCCAGGAAACACCTATGCTTTTCAGATAATTCGTCGAATCCGAACAGATCATGGTATTGGTCATCCGGAATGCGTGGGTCAGGAAGCCGATAATAATGGTATATATAAATACTTTTTTTTCCCTTGTCATGCTACATTCTCTTTCCTAAATAATATCTTTTCTGCATTGAATTAATTCAGCAGTTGATCGATCCATTCTCCCTCTATGGTCTCTATCCCGCCTTCATCACATGCCTTTGCCAGCTCCGGAAGGATCGGGATCCTTGCAAATTTCTCAATGCCATATTTCTCCGCAGTCTTTTCCACCTGACTTTCCCCGAAGACAGATATCTTTTTTCCACAATCGGGACATTCCAGATAACTCATATTCTCTACCAGACCAAGAACAGGAATATCCATCTGCGACGCCATGTTGACCGCTTTTTCCACGATCATGGAAACCAACTCCTGGGGCGAAGTCACCACCACAATACCTGCTAAAGGCAGAGATTGAAATACCGTCAAGGGCACATCGCCTGTTCCGGGAGGCATGTCCACAAACATCACATCCACATCTCCCCAGTTAACCTCTGTCCAAAACTGCAAGACAGAATTCGCCAGAATCGGGCCTCTCCAGATCACAGGATCCGTATCATGCTCAATCAAAAGATTTAATGACATAACCTTGATACCGCTCTTTGTGAGAACCGGACAAAGTTCTTCGCCCTTCATATTGGCTTTCTCTTTCATGCCAAATGCCTTGGGAATGGATGGACCTGTAATATCCGCATCCAGTATGGCAACATTTTTTCCCTGTTTTTTCATAGCACAAGCCAAAAGGGAAGTAACAAGAGATTTTCCGACGCCTCCCTTTCCGCTGACAATGCCGATGACCTTTTTCACCTGACGGTTCCCTTCGCCCGGTTGACGTTCCTCACAGGTTTTAGAACAGGATGCGCACTGATGGTCGCACGTTTCACTCATATTAAGACCAAGCCTTTCATAAATTTGACTGATGATATGTTATTATAACCAGATTTTTGTTTCTCAATTTTTTTGTTAATTATACCATACCCGCAGTGCCCAGCTCGATTCCGCTTCTCCGTTCCACTTCGGTCCGTGCTAAACGGACATCCCCCGGATGTCCAGCACCGCTCATTGCTTTCGCGTACATTATACCATTATTTTATTTTTTAGGATAGAACTATTTCCTTTTGACAAAATACTACATAGTATATTATAAAATGACATTGGGAGGATTCCTATGTTCTTTCATAATATGTTCCGCGGCAGACGGCCTGACCATTGGGGACGACCGGAAGGACCATCCTGTCCATCCTGTTCTCAACCTCCACCTCCGCCTCCACCGAGGGGTGGAAACTGCCCATTCTGCCCGCCTCCGCCTCCGCCCAAAAAACCCGGTTGCGGTCCCTGCGGTCTGCATGAATGCCCCCACAGAAGATAATTTTTGTTTACTTTCACATGAAACAAACAGGGGTTACCAAAAGGCAGCCCCTGTGATTCATTAATCAATCGATACTGTTGGTGTTCCCACATTTCCGGAATAAGAAATGATAAATCCCACTTCAACGCTTTGCCCCGCGGCAATCTCACGGTTAAAATCCACCGGCGTGATCGTGACGCTGCTGCCGCTTGCCGAGAAACTGCCGCTCCATGATTGATCCAGTGTCACATTGCCGCTAAAGTTTACCGTGACTTTCCAGTTATTGACCGCTGTGCTGCCGGTATTCTTAATGGTTACCGTGTATTGGGAGCAGTTGCCGTTTCCGCTTGACCAGCCGCCGGAATTGGCAATGGTAACCTGCGTATTGGCGGAACTTGCCGTAACCGCCGGAGTACTGCTGTTATTATTATTATTGTTATTGTTATTGCTGTTGTTATTATTACCCGTATCAGATGAAATACCTGTTGACCCCGGTGCAACACCGCTGTCCAGAATCCCCACATACCATTTTCCGGCTTCCGTCAGCTCATTCGTTGTCCAGCCGGAAGTTTTATTGCAGCCGCTCTGAATAAGCGAGCTTGTTTCCGCTTTATTTGACAGATTCCAGATACAGTAGCTGATATTATTATTATCCAATGCTGATATCCACTTATTGCCCTCTGTAATATTGTTAGCGCCGGAACCGCTGGCATCGCAGATGCCAAATTCCGTGCAGAACAACGCAAGTCCTTTATCAATGGCTACCTGCATCTTCTGCCGCAGACCGTCCCTATGGGTATCTGCATAGAAATGAATCGTATACATGATATTGCTGTATCCGGTGATCGGATCTTTGGCAGCGGCATCTACATCCTGAGACCAGTTTGGCGTACCTACGATGATAATAGCATCGGGGTTATTCGCCTTAATAACCGGAATGACCTCCAAGGCATAGCTTTTGATGGAAGACCACTGAGTTCCTCCGTTTGGTTCGTTACAGATCTCATAGATCACATTGTCATAATCTGCATATTTAGCAGACATCTCCTTAAAAAACGCCAATGCCTCTGTCTTGTGGGTATTGGGATCGCCATCCTGATTCATGATATGCCAGTCAATGATGACATACATGCCAAGCTCCGTGGCATAAGATACGCCGTCATTCACCAACCGCTTCAGATCCGCCTGATTGCCCCCGGTACAGTATCCGCCATATTCTGCGGAATACATGGCAAGACGAATACAGTTAGCGCCCCATTCATCACGGATCGTCTGAAACGCCGCCTTATTCACATATTCCGGAAACCATGCGATACCATGGGTAGATACTCCCTGGATCTGAAATTCATTACCGTTTTTATCCACTAATCCGCTGCCTCTGACAGACAGTTTACCATGGATCGCCACCGGGGTTCCTGTAGCAGACACAGGGGTTGGCGTCGATGTTGTTTCAGTCGTCGTTTCTGGTGTTGTTTCAGATGTTGTTTCAGACGTTATTTCAGACGTTTCTCCTGCAGTGTCATTCTGACCGGTTACAGGATTCTGCTCTGCGGTATTTTCCTGTCCGGCTGTGCCATTGGGATCTGCCGTCTCCGTATTGCCGGATGTATCATCAGATCCATTGCCCTGCCCGGAAGCCGTATCCGCTGCCTGACCCTGCAGCACAGTTTCGCCCGCATCTGCTCCTGCGGCATCCTGCAGCGTCTCCCCGCTATTCACCGCTACCTGTTCCTCTGCGGAATCCTGACTCTTTGGCATCATTACTAACAGACCGATAATACCGATCAGCAATGCTGCAGCAGTTACGATTCCTGCAATCATCTTTTTACTAAGTTTCATGGCCAAGATTCCTTTCCGTATGTAATCATTCCTGCGGCTGCTATGACCTTATACCGCTACCCCACTTTCAGATTTTGCTCTTTTAAGAATTCCAGATATTCTTCCTCATTTACAAACAGGACATATTTCGTACCAACCAATCCCATATATCCCTCACTGATGTAATATCCTTTCATAACCGTTACCTCCCTTATCCATTTGATAAGGATAGAGTAACAGGTTACATGTCCATTAAACCGTACTGTATAGCTATGTGCTCTGCACCGCAGGTTCCGCCGGATCGGGAGCTTTCGTATATAAATTTTTTAATAGAATCGGCACTAAAATACTAGATACAATAATTAATAAAATTACAGCCGTAAAATAGGAGGAATCAATAATTCCCAGTGCGAGTCCCTTCTGTGTGATAATCAGCGCCACCTCTCCGCGCGTCATCATACCTACGCCGACCTTGATACAGTCAATCCCTTTGATGCCGCATACTTTAGACATCAAACCGCAGCCTATGACCTTCGTCAGCATTGCCACAAGGACAAAACAGACAGAGAACCACAGCATGCTGGTATCCAGCTCCCTTAGATTCGTCTTTAATCCGATACCGACAAAAAAGATCGGTCCGAAGAACATATAATTATTGATAGATACCTTCCGGTCAATATATTCTGCATCCCGTATATTACACAAAATGATACCTGCCACATAAGCGCCGGTAATGTCTGCAATGCCGAAATATTTCTCTGCGCAATATGCCATGGCAAAACAGATTCCAAGACCAATGATCGGAATCCTCCTCGAATGCGGATATCTGGCGTCTACCTTCTGCATGATCCGATAAAGCAGATAACCGCCAACCAGAGAAGCCGCAAAAAAGACAACCATGTTGTTCACTACCAGCAAAGTATCGGAACTGGGATCCTTAAACCCTATCACAAAAGTCAGAACGATGATGCCGATCACATCATCAATGATCGCGGCGCTTAAGATCGTCTGCCCGATCTTCCCTTTCAGATATCCCATTTCACGCAGACACTCTACTGTAATCCCTACGGAGGTCGCCGTCATGATGGAACCGATAAACAACGCTTTAAAAAAGCCTTCTGATCCCCACGCTGACCATCCAAAAAATACCATATATAAAACAGCGCCACCCACAAGCGGCACAAATACGCCCGCACAGGCAATCAGAAAGGCAATCAGACCGGATTTTTTCAACTCCTTCAGATTCGTCTCCAGACCGGCGGAAAACATGATCAGTATCACGCCGATCTCCGCCATCTTCGCTATGTAATCGGAACTTACAACCCAGTCAAACAAACAAGGACCTACGATCAGACCGGCAATGATCTCGCCTACCACCATCGGTGCTTTACATTTTTTCGCTACAATTCCCATAAATTTAGCTGCTAAGATAATAATTGCCAAATCCCTGAAAATCTCATACGTTTCCACAGAAACCACCCTGCCTTTCCATCAAGGTATATAATATATTTCCTAGTCTAAATTATAGCATCAACAAATTTAGGTTTCAATTCTATTTTATGATAACATTCACGGGAAACTTGCGCTGCATACTTGAAAAATATAAAATTTAAGATAGTAACTTTCCTCCGCCGACCACAAGATCGGGTGATCCGGCGACTGGGTGCGGAATTCCACCTGGCGCAGCCGTTTATGGGCGCCCCTTGCCGCTTCGCCGATCGTTCTTGTAAAGAGCTCATAATCCATATAATGAGAGCAGGAACATGTTGCCAGATAACCTCCGTCTTTCACCAGCTTCATCCCCCTGAGATTGATCTCGCGATAACCTTTCACGGCATTCTTTATGGAGCTTCGAGATTTTGTAAATGCGGGCGGATCTAAGATCACCACATCATACTGCTCGCCCTGTTCGATCAGCTTTGGCAACAGCTCAAATACATCTTCACATTGAAATCTTACTGTCCCGGAAAGTCCATTTAGCGCAGCGTTCTCCGCAGCCTGCTCTACCGCCAGCTTAGAAGCATCCACGCCTAATACGCTCTTTGCCCCGGCGATCCCGGCATTTAGCGCAAAGGAACCCGTATGAGTAAAGCAGTCTAACACTTTGGCGTCTTTACACAGTTTCTGGATGGCAAGACGGTTATATTTCTGGTCTAAAAAGAATCCCGTCTTCTGACCGTCTTTTACATCTACGATATACTTCACGCCATTTTCTACAATCGGAACTCTGGTTTCAAATTCCTCACCCAGAAATCCTGTGACACGTGTCATACCTTCTTTTTCACGTTCCTTAGCGTCACTTCTTTCATAGACGCCGCGGATCGTGATACCGTCCTCTGCCATCGTCGTTTTCAGCATCCCGATAATAATCTTTTTATAGCGGTCGATGCCAAGCGCAAGTGACTGAACCACCAGCACATCCGCGAATTTATCAACCACCAGTCCCGGTAGAAAATCCGCCTCTCCAAAGATTACGCGACAGCTGCTGATATCCACTGTCTTCTTCCGGTATTCCCATGCGTCCCTCACACGCATCCGGAGAAAATCCTCGTCAATTTTCTGATCCGCTATGCGGGTCATCATGCGAACCCGGATCTTGGAATTTAAATTAATAAAGCCCTTTCCCATGGGATACCCGTCAAAATCTTCAACAGTCACAATATCCCCATTACAATAGACCCCATCCCGCGCAGCTTCCTCCGCCGCGATACCGCTATCGGCATACGTTCCTCTAATGGTGTCGATCTCATTATCAAAGATCCAGAGCCCTCCTGCCTTAAGCAGCCTGCCCTCGCCCTTTTTCAATATTGCTACCGCAGATGTTTCCATACTAATCCCCCATGCCGCCTTTGGCGGCTCAAATAGGAATGAAAAACGCAAAGCAAACAAGTATACTTTGCGTTTTTCTGTGACCCATTTCTTCTATTCATTCAGTTGATCCAGAATCTTCTGAAGTTTCTCAAAATCAACCGCCCCATCCTGAAAGCTTATCATTCCACGAAGCGGCAGATACCCCATCATTGCCTCCTGCAATCCCGTAAAGGAATCCTCTTCGCCCTTTTCCGCACTATCCGTATCACAGACCTCCACCAGTGTACTGGCTGTAAATAACGGCGCGAGAATACGTGACGCCTTTTCATCCTTCATAAGATCGCCAATCGTCGTATTTAAATGATATTTAGGTTTATATTCCCTGGTTCCCTCTACATAAACCTTGCCTTCTCCACGGATCTCTCTGGAGGAGCTTCCGACTAAAATCTGAAAGATTCCGCTTTCCACAAAAAATTCTTTCAGCTCCGTATGATAATAAGCAAAGGCTCTGGCGTCCAGCGTAAACTGCACTGTCTTTGTCTCGCCCGGTTTTAAACTGACCTTTTCAAATCCTTTTAACTCTTTCATTGGACGGATGACAGAGCTTTCCTCGTCGGCAACATAAAGCTGGACAACCTCTTTTCCTTCCACGCTTCCTGTATTAGTAATATCAATGGACACTTTCAGACGATCTGTATCTTTGATCCTGAGAATACCATCGATACTCAGCTCTCCCGCAGCGGCACTGCCATCCGCGCCCTGACGGCTTGCCTGATCTTTTACATCGCTGTCGCACTCCAGTCGGAGATTGGAATAGGCAAATTCCGTATAACTCAGTCCATGCCCAAAAGGAAACAATGTCTGCATTTTCTTGGTATCGTAATAACGGTATCCCACAAAGACGCCCTCCCGGTATTCCGTCATATCTCCTTCCCCGATATAATACAGATACGAAGGATTGTCCTCTAACCGCAACGGAAATGTCTCTGCCAGCTTGCCGCTGGGGTTGATGTTGCCAAATAAAATATTATACTCCGCTTCGCCTACCGCTTCACCGCCCAGATAAGCCTCCAGAATACCTTTGACCTCATCTACCCAAGGCATCTCTACCGGAGAACCATTGTGCAGAACCACAATGGTATTGGGCTGAACCTTCGCAATTTCATGAATCAACGTATTCTGACTGTCCGGCATCCGCATATGCTTCCTGTCATATCCCTCTGACTCAAAGCTGTCCGGCAGTCCGGCAAAAATGACTGCTACCTCCGCTTCTTTTGCTGCCTGAACCGCTTCATCCAGCAGCGTCTTTAATTGATCCTCTCCCGCAGGATCAATGTCAGCCCGGCCGCCAGCCATATCAGCAGCCTCCTCTAATCCGTCATCATACCCCTGTGCATAGGTGACATTTTTCATATCCTGCACAAAATCAAGCATACCTGATACCTTATGACTGTTGATGTGCGAACTGCCGCCGCCCTGATATCTCGGTTTCTTAGCATACTGTCCGATAATGGCAATCTTCTGCTCTTTCTTCAATGGCAGAACGCCATCATTTTTCAAAAGCACCAGAGATTCCTCCGCCACCTTCCTGCTGAGATCATGCTGCGCATCCCGGTCAAATACAGCCGTCTTATCACGTTGATCCATATACCGGTATATGATATTTAAAATACGGATCACCGCTTCATCCAATACCTTTTCCTCAAGCGTACCGTTTTTTACTGCCTCTACGATCAGCTTATCATTTACTCCAAAGGAAGGCGGCATTTCCAGATCAAGCCCCGCCTTTACTCCTGCCACACGGTCATTGACGGCGCCCCAGTCACTGACTACAAATCCGTCAAATCCCCATTCGTCCCGAAGAAGCTCTGTCAGCAGCCATTTATTTTCCGCAGCATAGGTTCCGTTGATACGGTTATAAGAGCACATCACTGTCCATGGTTTTGATTTTTTTACCGCTGTTTCAAATGCCGGCAGATAGATCTCCCTCATCGTCCGCTCATCCACTCTGGAATCTGAAGACATTCTCCTCGTTTCCTGACTGTTTGCCATAAAATGCTTGATGCTGGTTCCCACATGCTTACTCTGTACGCCTTCGATATAACTTGCCGCCATCTCTCCGGCAACATACGGATCTTCGGAATAATACTCAAAATTCCGCCCGCATAAAGGAGAACGTTTGATATTCACGGCAGGGCCCAAGATCACGCCCACGCCCTCCGCCTGACAGGAAGTGCCAAGGGCTTCTCCCATTTCCCTGATCAAATCCCTGTCAAAAGAAGCTGCGGTCGTACATCCTGTGGGAAAGCAGACTGCCTTGATACTGTCATTCACCCCCAGATGATCGCCCTCGTCTTTCTGCTTACGAAGTCCGTGCGGTCCATCGGATACCATCATTGCCGGTATGTCAAGACGTTCTACCGGCTTCGTATGCCAGAAATCACTGCCGGAACATAGTCCCGCTTTTTCCTCCAATGTCATCTTCGCGCAAAGTTCTTCTAATTCCTTTCTTGTCATACCCCGTCTCCTCTCTTTTATATTAAATTAGGCTTTTGTAAAAATATATTAAAGCACAGGTTATTGCAAAACTCTCAATAGCGAAAATGATATTATGCAGCATCGGCATATTCATAAGCAAACAAATTCACCTTTTTGCAACGTAATGCATATAGATAAGCAAACCTTTTTATTAAGGAACTATCATGGTTTTTTATCCCTGTTATGATTATTTTATAAATCTTATGCAAAATAGCTCTCCACAGGCGCTTGCCCGTGTTTACGGAAGCCGCAAATATCCTGATCTAAAGGGAACCGTCAGATTCTATCAGACTCCCTATGAAGGCATTCTGATCACCGCAGAATTTTATCATCTGCCGTCAGAAAATACAGATTCTCCCTCCTTTTATGGTTTCCATATCCATGAAAACGGCGACTGTTCGGATGATTTTGCTAATACCGGAAGCCATTACAACCCTCTTAACCAACCGCATCCGAAACATGCGGGCGATCTTCCGCCACTCCTCTCCTGCAACGGCTATTCCTTTATGACCGTCTATGCGGAACAGCTTACGATCCCTCAAGTGATCGGCAGATCAGTGATCGTGCATGAAAAGCCGGATGATTTTACCACACAGCCCTCCGGCAATTCCGGAACTAAGATTGCCTGTGGCGTAATACGCCCTTTTTAACGATCAATCCGCTTTAGGCAGATATAGACGGAGTCAACTGCCTCTGTCTATATCATCATTTATTGATATATACTATATAAGTTTTTTAGGAGATACGCAAGCATTAATTGGCTGTCGTTTTACCATTGATGTGATAAAGAATTATAGTTCTGTTTTTAGTCAGAGAAGTTCTCCCAAGCGGGACGAATTTCAATATTATATTGATTTAGATGAATCTCGCAATCCGGTAATAATGTATTTAGCTCCTCTAAATATTGTTCTTCTAAATTTACATCCTCTTTAGACCCACCACTAACATATAATTGGAAATAGGTAAGATTACATAAATTTGCAAGATCTTGTATGCCTTCCATTGATCGAACGCTGCCACTAATTCCCGAAAAATCATGATAAAATTCAGCCAACTCCGTACAGCTATTTACATGAGCATCCGTAACAAACCAATAAGGAATACCATCTCCTATTTCTCCCGTCCACGGATTAAAATTATAAAGATGATTATGTGTTGGTGATGAACCACAACAAAATCTTATATCTATCCTCTTTCCCTGAAAATTTCCATTCTCTTTTATATATTCCTCAACTACAGTTTTAATCGCTAAATCATCTCTTCTTTCCCAATTTTGATTTTCTTCAAAAGAGATTACGATTTCTCCATGGGAACCTTTATATATCTCTTCATATACATAACAGTCCAGTTCCAGATTATACAACTCATACGCAAGTTCACGGTATACCTTATTTGTTGCAAACCAGTTGCTGGGATATGGCTCTAAGATCTTGCATACAACAAATAATGTTATGGCATAAAAAGCCACATATCCGGCTAATTTGATTGCCCAGTGGATCGGCTTCTTTTTACGGATTTTTTTATTGATCAACTGAACAGCCGCCGTAATCACCGTAACAATCAGGCATAATAACAGCCATACGGAAAACTGCATAGCCCAGTACATAGTAAAATAAACTATTTCCAACGGCATCAGCATTATCAATCCAATTGTTGCATACGCAGCTAATTTTATTGTCCTGCGGACTGGGTTCAGTTGACGAATTTTTTTATTCGTCAACTGAACAACAGCCACAACTACCGTAACAGCAAAACACAATAGCAGCCATATAATAAGCTCTGCAACACATATTAAGTAAATACTTATTATTGCTACTCCCGATGGATCCATTTTTCCTTCCCTCATTAATGTGGTGACAATTAGTTTTCGCAATAGTTATTGGTTCAGATAGCATGATACAATCATATTTATATTAAATTATATTTCAAATAACGGGCAAATTTGTACCTGATTTACTTAAACAAAAAACGTCAAATAAAATCTTGGAATCAGTGAATCTCCATACGAATATCACGCACCCATCCGAACTCCTCATAATATATAGTATAATACCAACTATTTCCCTGTTCATCCGTATATGTATAATACGCTCCCCAACGCTCATAAGCTCTAGGGCTGCTCATCTGATCAAATATTCCATACCATTTTTGAACGGAATCCCAACCCATTTCCCTAATTATAAAGTCCGGATATTTATAATAGGTCGGGCAGTATCTTTTATTTAAAAATACCCCCACAGGAACAGCAACCGCAACTGTTACAATCGTAATCAAAACTGCTCTTATTACTACCGCAATTTTCAACTTTGACAATAACTTGATGACAAAAGAAAGTATCGCAGCAATCATTGCAAGCAAAATAACGATTACAATATTCGCGATAAATTCCTTTTCCACATCATCAATTGGAGGAAACAATGCGTATGTTAAAAATGCAAGGAAAAATAAGCAGAAATATACCAATACTCCGACTACCGGCAAAAACCATCTGCGCTTATAGTCATTTCCGGCATATATTCCCAACCACACTGCAAACACAAAACTTGCCGCATGACCACCATAAAATAATACATAAACCCCAAACACCCACGGCACAACTAAACACCTTGATATAAATCCCAGTAAAAATATTGCCATATAAATTACTCCAGTTTACTTTTTCCCATTTAACATAATATTTTTAAATTTTCCAATATAGTAGATGGGGGCTTATTTAATTTATCTATCTCCCCATATTCCTTCTTGAATTGCCATTAAAGAAATAGAATTATTGTTATCTTTATATATTGGTTCAACTATATTTCTCTCTCCAAATCCAACTTGTTCATCAACGGATAGGTCAGCAATAACCGCATGCTAATATATTTCTTTTCCTGTCCGGGCAGAATACCCAAATTCCGGAACCAAGATTGCCTGTGGCGTAATACGCCCTTTTTAACAATCAGTCCGCTTTAGGCAGATATAGACTATATCAACAATAAGATCCTAAAAAATAATTTAAAATATCATTATCAGTGTCTCTATTATTATAAAAATACCACTAATCCAGACAGCCCAAACTCTGGCTTCATCGACCAATTCCCCAATAAAGGGACTTGCCGGAACGATCTCATGGAAATATACCAATCCATCCAACTCTTCCTGCAGTTCTTCCACCGTCATGACAAGCTCGCCATCTTCCAATTTTCGTTTCAACTCATGTAAATGGATACGGTGATCATAATAGGTGGAAAGAACGCGGATCAATTTTTCCTCCTCTATCACATAACTCTTTTCCGGGCGTAAAATAATTTTATCACATCCGGTATATTCCCTTAAGGATTCCTTTTTACCTGATTTTCTTTTACTAAGCTTATTAAACATAATTGCCTTGACCATGGAATATCCAAAAAAAGCAAACAAACATGTGTATGCTATAAATAACAGCCAGGCAACAATGGCATAACTTGATTCCAAATAAAGTGGATTATCTTTTCCGGAGCGATATATTTTCCACACAGCCAAAAGAAGAACTGCCAATATGAATGTTATAGTACTGATAATCACTTCCCTCTTGGCCAGATCCATACGGTTTCTGCAATTACGAAGCTGCCCTTCCGCTTTTCCGATCTCAAACTCAAGATGATCTTTTTCCGTCATCCAGGCATATTCATGAAATATGGTATACATATTTATCCTTTCACTTCTTTACCTGTTTTTCTGATAAAGCAGCAATGATTACCTCTTAATAATTGTTATTCTTTCTTTACTTCCTTCCCATAATTATATCTTTCATATCTTCTGATGTCAAAACAATACGATTTTCCGATAGATTTTTGGAAAACGGGCAAATCAACGCCTGATCTACTAAAGCCAAAAACTCCGGAAAACCGCTCCCGGTACGGTCTTCTGGAGTTTTGAAAACGTCAATTAAATTTTTGGAATCAGTGAATCTCCATGCGGATATCCACCACATCACCTTCCTCAAAATGTATCATATAATACCAACAATTCCCCTGATCATCCGTATAAGCATAATATCCTCCATAAGAAGCCCATCCTTCTTTAACGATATCAAATTCCCCAAACAAAAATTCTATCTCACCCCAGAGCAATAGCTCCTTAATAATATAATCCGGATATTTATAATATGTAGGACAATATTTTCTATTTAAACCAATCCCCCACGAAAGAGACACAACTATAATCAATAGAAAGCTTACCAATATCCGAATCCAACATGATTCCTTTCTTCTCATTATTACCGTAACAAACATTGCAAGCAACGATAAAGTCATCAAAACACATAACGCTACGATTTCGAACTGCATAATAATCAAATCGCGCATCATACACCATTCCGCGGCCTTAAATAACACATAAAAGACAATACATTCTGTAATTCCCAAAAACCATCTTTTCTTTATGTTAAATCCGGAATAAATTCCTAACCCGATTGCCAAAAAGGGTTCTAAAATTACTGCTATAAGCGCCACCGGATTTAGAAATATCAAATCTAAACATGTAACCGGAAACATACTTTTTAACCTCCACTTTTAACGTCTGTTTTTGCCTCCCCACATGCTATACGGTTAAGTTATTCCTCAGCTGCACAACCTTTTTATACACCTCCGGATGATGCTGTTTCAAGTGTTCATCCAGTGCCTGCCTTCTTTTTTCAAAGTTCTCCGCCAGCTCCGGATGCTCCTTCTTAAGCCTCTCCCAGAGCTCCTGCCTCCTCTTCTCAAACCGGTTCGCCACCTGATCCTCATCCGCACCGGAAATACGGACGATCTCCGTCAGATGCGCCTCCAGATGTTCCAGCCATTCGTCTTCGTCCATGGAGGCCATCTGATGCCAGCTTCCGTGAAACAAGGAGTCCATATCCTTTGTCTCTTTTAACCTTTCGATCTGGTCATGGATCTGCTTTTCGATCATGTCCTCCGCATCCACTCCAAATGCCCAGACAAACTCCTGCATCGTATCTTCCACCCGTTTTCTCACAAGCGAATGATCCGTGCGATGATTTCCTTTGATCGGATAGGGCGGCTGAAGTCCCAGATCCATCAGCGCCGTCGATATCGTCCTTCTGACCGCACCTTCCTCTATCATATATCCCAATCCTAACTTTCTGAACTGATCATTTAACGCCGCAATATGTTCCGTAATATAAAACTTTATATTCTTCTTTTTCAAGTTGCGATATATGATCTGCAGCCGTTCCGCCGCCGTCACGTCGATGCTTCCAATGGCGGAAGCATCTATGATCAACGCTTTCGTGTCCTCTTTGATACTTTCTTCAATATCCTTTTGAAAGACTTCAATATTGGCAAAGAATAAGCTGCTGCTGAAACGATAGATCACAATATTTTCTATCGGATAGATATGTTTATATTTGGAAATATCAACAAGATCAGTATGTCCGGGCAGAATACCCAAAAAGCATCTGGGGGGATCCGCAGACTTTACGATCACATTAACAAAGGAAAGAATGATGCCGACGATAACACCGTAGATCGTACCCAGAAAAAGCACGCTCAAAAAAGCTCCCATAAAAATATAAAATTCGGTCCGGTTCACTCTCCATAACTTCCCCGCAAGATGAAACTCCATCGCGCCCATCAGTGCGCTCACCACGATCGCCGTCAGCACCGGCACCGGAAGATACTGGATAAATCCGCTTCCCCACAAAAGCACAGCAATCATCAAAAGCCCTGCCACAATCCCTGTCAGCTGACTCTTTGCACCGTACTGTTCTCCCATTGTCGTCCGGGATACGGAGCCATTGATCGGACAGCAGCCGGTAAATGCCGCCGCCAGATTCCCCATGGAAAACGCCAGAATCTCCTGATTATCTTCCAGACGATATCCATTCTTATGGGCAAAATTATTCTCCGCCAGCAGCGTCTCCGCCATGATCACGATCGCAACCGTCATACTCATACCGATAATGTCCGAATGTTCCACTGCGCCTAAGTTCGGAAAGGAAAATGTGGGAAGTCCCGCCGTTACATTGGCCAACAGGGCGACGCCCTTTTCTTTCAGGCCACATGTCACGGAAAGAATGGCTCCTGCTGCCATGACAACAACCGCCATTGGGAATTTCGGTATCAGTTTTTTGGAAAGCAATAAAATGAACAAAGTAGACAGTCCAAGAACAAGGGAGAGCCAGTGTACCTCTCTGCATGTATGGATCAGATGCGACGCCAGTTCAAACAGCTCGCCTACACCGGAACTTCCGCCCATCATCTTTGGCAGCTGCATCAAGACGATCGTGCAGCAGATGCCTGTGATAAATCCGCCCATGACAG
>DLOP01000030.1:340-977 GCA_002478505.1 Lachnospiraceae bacterium UBA7481 | reverse complement strand
CGGAACGATCTCCAACGCCTGCGCCGATTCCGGAACGACTTCAAGCTGCAAAAGCGCCGCCCCGACGATCGCTGCCGGCGCGGCGTCTACTCCAAAGATAAACTGCGGTGATGTAGATAACAGTGCAAAAACAAGTATGGGAAATACGGAACCATACAGACCATAAACACTGGGAAGCCCGGCAATCTGCGCATATCCCATAGAGATCGGAATCGAAACAGCCGCAATGATCACGCCCGCAAGAATATCCTGCGGAAGGTTACGGATATTATATCGCCGCAGCGTCCAAGCGGGTCTGATCCGAAGCCGTTTTATCATACTCACAACAAACCCTTTCTATCACTTCTTTGTAACTGCTTTCTTTGGCCGCTTCCTGATGATCAGGTAGAAGGTCGGCAGAAGGATCAAAGTCAACAACGTCGAAGCCACCAGACCGCCGACGATAACCATCGCCATACCCTGCATCAACTGACCGTTNNCCAAGCGCCATCGGCACCATGGAAAGGATCGTCGTCAGCGTCGTCATAAGGATCGGCCGCAGCCTTGACTTACCCGCTTCTACAAGCGCCTCATTTACCGGCATGCCATCTTCCAGATTCTGATTTGTGGTATCGACCATCAGGATACCGTTATTTAC
>DLOP01000030.1:0-281 GCA_002478505.1 Lachnospiraceae bacterium UBA7481 | reverse complement strand
GAACCAATCAGGGAAAACGGAATACAGAACATGATCATTCCGGAATACCTTGCCGATTCAAACTGCATGGTCATTACCATAAATACCAGCCATAGCGCAATCAATATTGCCTGGAAGATCGCCATAAATTCTTCTGTCATCATCTCTGTATATTGATCTTCCGCATATGATACGCCGCTTGGCAGCCTGATTCCCGCTACGATCTCATCGATCTGCTTCATAGCATCGTATTTGGTTTCGTCTGACAGACTTGCCACGATCGCTGCCTGATAATAGTTATC
>DLOP01000157.1:25420-25654 GCA_002478505.1 Lachnospiraceae bacterium UBA7481 | reverse complement strand
CAGTTTTTTAGGGATTTTATTATGGAAGTGGACATTTCGGATGATCCGGCATATACGACCAGACTATGGAGAAGCATCAAGGGATCGGGGAGCGCGCTGGCTAATCTTAACAATATTTTGCGGATGGATGATGGAACGTCGGAAGCATCTTATGTACCGTCTTCCGGAAAAAGCCAAGTGCTGACCGACCGACAACCGGCAAGTCCGGCGGCTGTGTTGCAGCCTGTGCAGTCT
>DLOP01000157.1:20845-25410 GCA_002478505.1 Lachnospiraceae bacterium UBA7481 | reverse complement strand
ACGAATGCAAGCTCCGGCTGCTGCTCTGTCACAGCCCGCGGTATCTTCCGACGTAAAGAAGGCATCAGAACAGAACAATATCATGAATGCTCTTGGCGTTGAATTGTTTGGCGATGATAAGAAGAAAAAGGAAAAAGAAAAGAAGCAAAAAACGGATAAAAAAACAGGAGCCTTTTTGGGAGGTATCTTAAACAACAATAAGAAGAAAGAAAAAGAAGCCCCTGCCATACAGGGAATGGGTATCGGAACAGGTGCAGCTCCCGCAGGTAATCCGGCGGCNNGCGCCGCAGCCTGCGATGTATCAGATGCCGGATCATCAATCAAGTCAGTCTGATAATGATGTGACGGTATTGGTATATGATGACTATATGGGTTACGGCAATGCAGCGATGGAAAATAAAGTCGTGCTTATTTTGGAAGGTAAGCCGATCGGTCCCGTGCCGGAAAGGATAAACCTGGACTTGAGCAAGGGCTATGCGACGGTCGGAAGATTTAATAAATCAGGTGAAGCATGCGCGGATTTCAATTTTGACCTTTCACTTACTTATATTGGAAGAACTCATTTGAGATTTGAGAAGTCCGGTAACCAGATATTTGTGATCGATCTGGATTCCAAAAACCATACCTGGTTAAATGGCGTGGAACTTGTTCCTAACCATAGATACGAGGTGAACCGTGGAGATATTATATCCATTACACAAAAATACCAACTTTCATATCGAATAGGATAAGGGAAGAACAGCTGCATGAAACATGTATGGGGAGCCTGCTGTACGGATGCAGGGGAGTATCGAACAAAAAATCAGGATCGGATCGTCTGCTGTTGTCATGAGAAACGAGGGGCGTTACTGGCGGTTGCCTGTATTTGTGATGGTATTGGCAGTATGGAGCAGAGCGAGATGGCTTCTGAGCTTGTAACCGACGGGATCGTAAAATGGTTTGAGCATATAAAGGGGATTTATCGGGAATGGGATGTGGCATATCACGCCCAATATAATTGNNGCCGTTGTTGCGGATCTAAAGGAGACGATCATGGAGCTGAACGAACTGGTAGTGGAGTTACGCAGACGTAATGGGGTTGCGATAGGCTGCACCATGTCGTTGATCCTTTTGATAGGGGAAGATTATTATATCTTTCATGTGGGAGACAGCAGGATCGCGAGTATTGATAAAGATTTTTATCAGCTGACATATGATGAAGTTAATGTTAAATATGTGGATGGAAAAGAGAAAAAATACCTTGCCAATTATATTGGGCGTGATATGGAGCTTTGGCTAAATACCGGAAGTGGCAAAAATAAGGAAAACGGAGGTTATGTCATAGGCTCTGACGGACTATTCCATCAACTTGTTCAAGGGGACATTGAACTGATCAGAAATGGCATGAAGTCGAAAAAAGGTATGCAGCATGCATGCCGAAAGTTGATCAAAGAAATGCGGGAACGCGGGGAACGGGATAATATCTCTTGTGCATTGTTGAAGATCTTTTAGATTTCCAGTGCGGCATACAGGCATATATAAAGCAGAGAGATAACAAAATGGTAGAGAGACATAATGAGGATCCCCTTTGCCAGGGAACGGTAGTGGCGCTTGGCACGGTAAATAAGGATAAAACAGATAAAAAGATACCAAAGGAGTAGAAAAATAGCGGGATGGTGGCGAAAGAACAGGAATGTGCATCCGTAATATATGATAAATCCACATTCTATCAGCGGATAGCGGATGGGGATGGGTTGGCTGCAGAAATGGCATCTGCCTTTTAACAAAAGCCAGCCGAGTATGGGAATCTGCTGCCAGCCGGGCAAAGTGTGGTGGCAGGCCGGGCAGGAACAGGAAACGGTAATCAGAGGAAGATCATTGCGAATGCGGTATTCTATCGTTCCATAATATGCTCCAATGATACAGCCGAACAAAAGTGAAACAATAAACAAAATAAATATACACTGGAACCCGCTCATAAAGAACTCCTTTATAAAAAAGAATTAATTTCAGATTGTAAAGATAAATGAGATGGTTGTCAAGAAAAAATTTATCTGTAGCAGGCTCAGAAAGCAAAGAAAGGCATGACTAATGATATGGAATATCCAAAAGAATTGACAAATACATATGAGATCTATGAGCAGATCGGAGAAGGCGGTGGCGGTACGGTGTACCGGGCATTGCACAAGCGGTTACAAAAGACGGTGGTACTGAAGAAGATAATTGGAAATTATACCAATATTCAGGATTGCCGTACAGAGGTGGATATCCTGAAGAACCTTCGTAATTCCTATCTGCCGCAGGTATTGGATTTTATCGAATCACCGGAAGGTATCTATACGGTCATGGACTTTATCCCCGGTAAGTCTTTAAAGCAGATGATGGATGAAGGACATAAGTTCAAAGAAAAGGAAGTATTAAAGTACACACGGCAGCTTTGCGAGGCGTTGGATTATCTGCATTCTCAAAATCCGCCGATCATTCACGGCGACATCAAACCGGCAAATATCATGGTTACACCGGAGGGCAATGTTTGTCTGATTGATTTTAATATCTCCGGTTTCCTGGAGGGTAAGGGAGCCCGGGCTTTCGGATATACTCCGGGTTTTTCCTCTCCGGAGCAGGTGGAGGGCTGTGAGGCGATCCTTAAGCGTCTTGCGGAACAGACCGCCATGTTAAAGAGAGATACAGAGGATAAGATGGTTCTGCCGCCGCAGGATGATGACAGTACGGTTTTGCTGTCGGAGGATGATGACAGTACGGTTCTGCTGTCACAGGATGAAGATGAGACTGTGCTGCTTCCGGCTTCCGACGACGAAGATAAGACAGTTCTGCAGAAAAAACCGGAAAACCCTGTGCAGACGATACCGGAATCTAAGATCGCCGCCATAGGTGAAGGTATCATAATTGATAAAAGATCAGATATTTTTTCGCTGGGCGCCACGTTATATACACTGCTGACGGGAAAGATCCTGAATGTTAAGGAGATGAATATAGAGTTACCGGAAATATCGGACGGTTTTTGGATCATCCTTTCAAAATCCTTAGAGAGGAAACCCGATAACCGTTATCCTGACGCGGGAAAGATGCTGAAGGCGGTTCTTCAGGTACATAAAAAAAGCCGGAGATATAGAAAACTTCTGCATCAGCAGCAGATCGCATCTATGCTGATCATCTTTTTGATTGCGGCAGGTGTATTTTTCATCATAGAAGGCAGAAGAACAATGGAACTGGAGCGGCAGGAAAGCTATTTTGTGCTGGTTGCGCAGATGGAAGCCGGTGTGCAGTCGGCGATGGGGCAGGAGGAATTCGAGCAGCTGTATACAACGGCAACAGAAATGTATCCTGCCTATTTTGAAGCATATTATGAGATGGCTTACTATCTGTTTCAGAACGGAGAATATGAATCCTTGGTTCAATATGTGGAAGAACTTAACCGCATGCCCTTGGATAAAAATGATGAACTGAGAAGTAATATGTATTACCTTTACGGCGAGAGTCTTTTTAGGCTGGAAGACTATCAGAAGGCTGTAAACGGCTACAGGACGTCTTTGATGTATCAACAGGAGAATCCGTCGGTTTACCGTGATTACGCTATATCACTTGTATATCTTGACCGTGTGGAAGATGCATCCGAGGTGTTGGAAGAGGCAATTTCCGCGGGAATGGATCAGGTTGACGTATATATGGTCAATGGAGAAATCGAAAGGATGAACGGCAATTATCAGGAAGCGCTGGTAAATATCAAGAATGTATCGGTTGGAACAGAGGATGAATATCTGCTGCAGCGCGCTTATATCATGGGAAGCAAAACTTATGAGGATATGAATACCAATGAGGCTTTGGAGCAGGATGTGGAATGGCTGCAGGAAGGTCTTGCAAGATTGACTATGAATAACCGGCTTCTACTGTATCAGCGTCTGGCGCAGGATTATATCACACTGGGCGAGAATACATCGGAGAATGAGTATTATGCCGCGGCAGTCGATGTGTTTCGACAGATCACGGAGATCGGCTGGGATACTTATATGACCTATAATAATGCGGTGATATTGTGTATGCGGATGGGCGACCTGGAACAGGCGGAAAGATGGGCGTTGGAGATGCAGGATCATTATCCTGAACATTATGTGACCTATGTCCGTCTTGCTTATCTGGAGCTGGAGAAACAGAATCAGAAGGAAAACAGCGACAGGGATTATGCTGATTTTGACAGGTATTATCAGGAAGCAAAAACGCATTATGAAGATCAGGTGTCCGGCAATGTTACAGATGCGGAAATGCAGCAGCTTGAGATAAGCCGGCAGCAGGTGGCAGACGGCGGATGGTTTGAGTAAAGGTTTGGGTGCGTAAAGGAGGAGAAGAATGACGACAGGAAGCATGATGTTTTATGGCGGTATCGCTGCAGTGGCAGTCGGAGTGCTGCTGGCATTGATCTGTATGAATGTTTTTCCTAAACAAAGGAAGAAACGACTGGAAGAGGTCAGTAAAGATTAAAGCAGTATATGACAAACATATATAAATACATTATTGAGGAGAGTAAAATTATGGAATCAAATGAAGAACTTAAAAAACCGGTAAACAGG
>DLOP01000157.1:12405-20612 GCA_002478505.1 Lachnospiraceae bacterium UBA7481 | reverse complement strand
CGGCAATAGAAGCGTTGGAAAGCGGTATTAATGAGACGGGTTCCGAAATGCTGACAGAATATCTTGCAGAAGTCAATGCGGAATATTCACAGATAGAAGCCGCGAGACTGGAAGAGGAAGCAGCAGGAACAGCGGAGGAAGAAGCGGCAGCGGAGGTAGTAGGATCAGCAGAAGAATCGGCTGCGGAGGAGGAAGCGTCCACGGGAGAAGAAACAGTTGGTGAGGAAGAAGTGGATGCGGAAGAAGCGACTACAGAAGACCTGCCTGTGGAAGAGGATCATGCAGCTGTTGCAGTAGGAGATCACGTTATGGATTGGAAAGATCCCAATCTGGAAGCAGCCATGCGTGAATTTACCGGCATTACAGACAGAGATATCATGTTAAGCGATGTGCAGGGATATACATACCTTGATTTAGAATGCTGTCAGATAAGTGACATCAGTGCGTTGAGTGAGCTAACGGATCTGGAAAGTCTTAATTTAGCCACTAATGATATAAGCGACATCAGCGCATTGAGTGAACTGACAAATCTGAAATGGCTTGATTTATTCGATAATTATATAAGTGAGATAAGTGCGTTAAGTGGACTGACGAATCTGAAATATCTTAATTTAGGCTGGAATAATAATATAAGTGATATAAGCGCATTGAGTGGCTTGACAAATCTGGAAAGGCTTACTTTAGACGAAAATCATATAAGCGACATCAGTGCGTTGAGCGGGTTGACAAATCTGGAATTCCTTTCGTTATACGGTATTCCTATCACAGATTATTCGCCTGTATCGTTCGTGCCTAATTTGTATTATTAAGCGTACTTTTATTCCGTAAGAGAAATATTAACGTAAATATTGAATCATTAGAATAACGATTTGCTGTTATTATCCAGACTTTTACATTTTATAGAGAAAAGGAGAAAAATGATGGAATCTAATAAGGAACCAAAGAAAACAGGAAATAAAAAATTGATCATTATAACAGCCGTCATTGCCGCGGCCGTATGTATTGCCTTAGTGGCGGCTATCTTTGCCAAAGGCGGCAGTACGGAGAAAAGGCTGGCGGAACAGCTTGACTTGGCGGAGAGGTATCTGTCGGAGCTGGATTATGAGAGCGCGATTGCGGCATATGAGGCGGCGATAGAGATCGATCCGAAATGTGAAGAAGCGTATTTAGGGTTGGCGGATGCGTACATAGGACTGGAAGATTATGAAGCGGCAATAGAAGCGTTGGAAAGTGGTATTGAAGAGACTGGTTCCGAAATGCTGACAGAATATCTTGCAGAAGTCAATGCAGAATATTCACAGATAGAAGCCGCGAGACTGGCAGAAGAAGAAGCGGCGGCAGAGGCAGCAAGATTAGCGGAGGAAGAAGCAGCAGAGTTAACAGATGCGGAGCAGATACAGGTCACTATTACGAGGACAGAAATTCAGGCCGACAGTGTGTTTAATCAGGAAGGTTATGGCTCTCTTACCATCAACGGGGTTGGCAGTTTGTGGGATAATTGGGATAATCCGGAGAGCGTTATTCCGCCTCAGAAAGCGTTGATAGATGCCGATGGCAACTTTATATTCCCGTATAAGAGCACTTATCTGACATATCGTATCTCGGAGGGTGTTGTATCTTTGACGGAGAGTTCACCTTATTCCAAGTCGGATGCTTATGAATGGGGTGAGTATCTTCCGGCGTATTACAATCTTGATGGAAGCAGTGTGTTTGTTCCAGAGGTTACCATAAATGAGATAGATTGGGATACAATGGAGGACGGCGTTGAATACATACTCGATATTATGTGGTACGGTGGTCCTATGCAGGATGGATATGCCCTTGTAATTGAAGAAGTTGGGAAAGTGTCCCATTTTGAGGGGATTGGTGGTTATCGTAGTGGAATTAATTCTTATATTGTAGATAAGAGCGGGACAATCACGTGTACTCTTCCGGAAGAATTTAATGATATGCAAGAAATGGGGTGGGGTTTTAACCCAACATATTCGTTGGGTTGGTGTGGCGAGGGCTTATTTTCGGTTGCTGAAAATAGTTATGATGGAAATTGGGAGGCGAAAGGGTATATGGATCCTGTTGGAAATATGGTGATTGACTTGTCAGGGCGTGGGTTTACAAGTCTCTGGTCTTTTCATGAGGGACTTGCAGCGGTTCGGTCCGAAAATGGTTTGATAGGTTTTATAGATAAAACAGGCGCATTGGTGATTCCCTGTACTTATGATGCTATCGGTGATTTTAGCGAAGATGGCATTTGTGCGGCTCAAAATGACGGCAAGTGGGGATATATCGACAAAGATGGCGGTGTAGTCATACCATTTGAATATGACGGTGCTTACGGTGCAGGCAATGGTCTGGCTTCGGTGGTGAAGGATGGAATGTGTGGACTGGTCGATTACAGCAATCAAGTCATAGTTCCTCTGGAATATGATGATATCAGCTCCTGCGAGGGTGGCGCTGCCTATGCAATAAAGGATGGGGAGATATATATTATTACGCTGTTGGTTGGAAATTAGGGATTACCAAAAACAAGGCAGCCATAGGGAAGAATAGGACATAAATTAGTCCTCATAGAAACTTTATAAAACATTGTACAAACAGCAAAATAAATAAGAAAGTATGGAGAAGAGTAAAATCATGGAGCCTAAGAAATCAGTAAACAAGAAACCGATTGTTATAACAGCCGCCATTGCCGCGGTTATGTGCATTGTGGCAGTGGTGGTGATCTTTTCTGTTGGCAGCGGCACAGAAAAAAGACTGGCGGAACAGCTTGACCTGGCGGATAGGTATTTGTCGGAGCTGGATTATGAAAGCGCGATTGCGGCATATGAGGCGGCGATAGAGATCGACCCGAAATGTGAAGAAGCGTATCTGGGATTGGCGGATATCTACATAGAGCAGGGAGAATATGAGAAGGCGGCAGAGATACTGGAAGCAGGACTGGCGCAGATTGATTCTGAGGCTATCAGGAAAAAGCTGGAAGAGGTTGAGGTATTGATGGCGGAAAGGGAGAGACCGGTAGAAGAAGAGGTGGAATCGGAGGAAGCCAACTGTCTTTCTTTGGGCAACCGCTATCTGGAGGAGCAGGATTACGAACAGGCAATAGCATATTTTGAAGAGGCAATCCGTATTAATCCAAAGAATGTGGATGCATATCTGGGTATCGTAGAGGTTTATATCCGTACGGGACAATATGAACTCGCACTTGAATATGCACAAAAAGGATATGATGCCACGGGAGACGAGAGGCTTGCCGAGAAGATTGAGATGCTCCAGAACGGTAATATCACACGTTCGGATGGACTTGTCATGATGATGACATGCTATGATGATGCCGGAGAGATTATGTACCGACATGAATATACATATAATCAGGAAAACATTCAGGATTCAATTTCGCATTATGATAAGTCAGGTAATCTGATAAAGACACTGTCGATATCTGATAATGGACAGGAGCGCGAAGGTTATGGTTACTTTATAGAAACAGGTGAACTTTTTAGAATATCTGTTACATATGAAGATAACTTAATAACCGCATTACATTATGATGATGACGATGTTACGGTTATTAGCTGGGAGATTACAGAACTGGATGATAATGGCAATTCTGTACGCAGTATAAGAGGACTTGGGAATAAGGTTGGGAACGAAGATGACATTGATACATTTGAAGAGTACAGTTATGATGAAAATGGAAATCTGATAATGACGCTAAGATATGACGCAAACTATCAGCTTCAGGATAAACAGGTCTGGGAAAGAGATGAACAAGGACATATCCAAAGATATGTTGCTTATGATAAAAACGAAAATATTATATGGTATTACAGTTACGAATATGACAAAGATGGAAAGATGATTTCAGAAAAACAGTATGATGGCGCAGATAATCTGCTGTATGAAAGGGTCTATGAATAAAGAATCGAGAGCAGAAGCTTATTAAGTGTTTTTTTATTCTGTGAGAGAAATCAGATATGTCTGATGATGAAAGGATCGTTGAGTTGTTTTGACGGAAATAATCAATCCACTAAAACAAATACCTGCAATGGATTGTGTGGCGAAAAATTTCTTAAATTTTTTTAATATAACACAGAATAGGTTCGACTATTACAAAATAATCATAATTCGACTATAATTGTATAGTTGTTGTATTGAGACGACTAATCAAAAAATAAGATGTAAGGAATACTATTGAGATGAAAAGGCTTGGAATAATAGGCGGTCTGGGACCTATGGCGACAGCGTATTTTTTACAATTGTTAACGCAGATGAGTGATGCAGAGACTGACCAGGAACATATGGAGATTATTCTCTACAGTATGCCTTCCGTGCCTGACAGGACAGAGTATATTCTGGGAAAAAGTAAAGATAGCCCTGTGCCAAAAATGGTTTACTGCGGAAAAAAGCTTAAAGAGAGCGGAGCCGATATGATAGTGATACCATGTATCACTACACATTGTTTTCATGAGGAACTGGAAGATAAAATCGGACTTCCTATTATAAACGCAATAGAGGAGACCGCGTTATGCCTTGAAAAAGAAAACGTAAATAAGGTCGGCATCATGGCAACAAAAGGAACGATAATGAGCGGGTTGTTCCAAAATACTTTGGAGAAACGAGGAATAGAGGTTGTACTGCCTGGCGAGGATAGTCAGGAAAAAACCATGCATATCATATATAATGAAGTAAAAGTAGGAAAAAATGTGGACATGGAGCGTTTCTACCAGATATCGGATGAATTATGGAATCAGGGAGCCGAGACGATCCTGCTGGCATGTACGGAACTGTCGTTGATCAAAAGGGATTACTGCCTGCAGGGCAGCTATCTTGATGTTATGGAGGTATTGGCAAGAAAAGCAGTTCAATGCTGCAACCGTATCCGTAAAGAGTATTGCTGCTTAATTACCAAAGTCTGAAAAGCATTGCATATAGACTTACTATTTATTATAAAAGTTATAGGTAACTTATGGAGGGAATCCTGAATGAGTGAAACAAATGATGATAAGAGCAATGAAGAGACGCAGGAACTCGGACATAAGAAATGTAAAAAGATCTGTTTAGCCGCGCTGGTATGTTTATTGTTGGCGGTTGCTGTCGTATCAGGCGGAATGTATTACATACAAAGCCTTGCTTACCATGTGTGCCGTGTTGAAGCGGGAGTTTCGGTGTTGCCGTCAGATTTTCTGAAAAATCCGAATGAGGATGTATTTTTTACGGATGCCAGTCAGCCATTTGACATCACGGAGCCCGGCGAATATAATATACAGATCCAAAACGGCATGTTTGTCTACCGGTGCACGTTGATCATAGAGGATACCATCGCACCGACGGGCAGCCCCGTACAGATGGTGATGGAGATGGGGGACACATGCGAGGCGGACAGCTTCGTGACGGATATCGCGGATGCCACTCAGGTTACGGTCACTTATGCGGAAACGCCGGATTTTACAAAGGCAGGAAATCAGACCGTGGAAGTCGTCCTTACGGATAAAGGGAACAATCAGACCATATTGGATGCGGAATTGTTTATTTCCCAGATTCGTACGGATCTAACCATTGAAGCCGGAAGCGGGGCTCCGGACATTAACAGTTTTATTATAGAAGCAAAGGAAGCTTCGTTTGTTACTGACATAGATGCGTTTGACTATACGAAGGTGGGAGATTATGAGGTATCACTGAAAGCAGACGGATATACCTATCAGGTCATGATGCATATTGAAGATACGCAGCCGCCGGAAGTGGAGGTTCGGGATCTTGAGCGATATGCCCTGATTTCCGTAAGCGCGAATGATTTTACCGTTTCGGCAGAAGACGTTACGGAGATAACGATGGCGTTTAAAGAAGAACCCGACCTGTCTTATATAGGCACGCAGAATCTGGAGATCGTATATACTGACGGCGGGGGCAATGAGACGGTAAAGCAGGTAAGTCTTACCCTGTTGGAAGATACGGAAAAACCCGTGATCAATGGAGCGGTGGATCTAAGGGCTTTTATAGGCGAGAGCGTTTCCTACAGAAGAGGCGTTACGGTCACGGACAACTGTCCTGACGGATTGATCATGAACGTAGATACTGCTGCGGTAAATCTGGGGGAAGAAGGCGTATATCCGGTCACCTATACGGCAAGGGATGCGGCGGGTAATACTGCGAGTGTGACAGTGAACCTTACAGTGACCGAAAAAGTCTATGATATAAATGAGGTAAATGCTATGGCCGATTCGATCCTGGCCACGATCATTACGCCTGAGATGGATCAGCTTGCGCAGGCAAGAGCTATTTTTGATTATGTAAGAACACATGTCTCTTATATTGAGCACTCGGAAAAGGGTAATTGGGTCAGGGGAGCATATGAAGGACTGGTATATGGTAAGGGAGACTGTTTTGTATATGCCAGTACGGCGAAGGTACTGCTGACAAGGGCAGGTATCTCTAATATGGATATTGAGAAGGTTCCGTCGAGCCCGATGCACTATTGGAATTTGGTGGATGTAGGAGATGGCTGGTATCATTTTGATACAACGCCCAGATGGGATCATCCGGTTATGTTTATGTGGAGTGAAGAACAGCTGATGAACTATTCCGCAAGGAATAGAAATTCCCATAATTACGACCATTCTTTATATCCTGTGGTTAATTGATAGGTATATGAGTGAACTATAAAATAGAGAGGTATGAAATAAAATGATAAAAAGAATGACATTCATAATGTCGGCGTTACTGATTCTGCTGTCAGGATGCGGAAATAACAGTGAGAGAGTGATCGAAGGAGATGTGCAGACGATCGGACAGGGCAGTACGCAGACTGATACGCAGACCGGGGAGACAACGGAATCGGCATCAGAACAACCCGAAGACGCAGGAAGCGATACGGTACAGACAAGTGAAAAAGGGTATGTATTTCAGTTTAATGACATATCAGTGGTAATGGATGCGGATGCCGCGCCTATAGTAGAAAAGCTTGGCGAGCCTGCTTCCTATTTTGAAGCTACAAGCTGCGCTTTTGAGGGCTTGGACAAAATGTATACATATAACGGTTTTGAGATTGACACTTATCCTGACGGAGATAAGGATTATGTTTCTTCTGTGATTCTGAAGGACGATTCGGTGGCAACGGCAGAAGGGATCTACATAGGCGACTCTCTTGAAAAACTGCAGCAGACATATGGCGAAGCAGAGGAGAGCGGCGGAATGTACATATATGAGAAAGACGGCATGAAGCTTTGCTTTATTTTACGGGATCAGGATATCATAGCAATCGAATACAGATCCACCGTTTTGGAAGTAAATGACAATGAGGGATAAGGCAGTAAGTGTGCCTGCCGGGAGAACGGATGCAGAACCATGTTTTAAAATATCTGAATAATATAGTAAAAGAAAAAGCCGATAAAATAGCTTTTTCCGATGGTACGGTTTCCTTGAACTTTCAAGAAGTTTATGATTTGAGCCGCAGCATAGGAAGCTATCTTCATCAACGGGGAATATATAAAAAACCTGTCGTGGTATTTATGAGAAAATCACCTCAGGAGATAACCGCTTTTTATGGGGTCATAGCAGGCGGCGATTTTTATGTGCCTATTGACGAAGAGATGCCGAGCGGCAGGATTCAGCTGATCTTGGATAATGTGCGCTCGCCGCTTATCATCTGTGATGAGGATACTGTCGGAATTGCCAAAGGGTTTGACTTAAAAGGAAGTGAAATCATTTTATATGATGACATCGTTAAGACGAAATCAGATGATGATGCACTGGATATGATCTACCGTAAGGCGATTGATACGGATCCTATTTATATTGTATTTACTTCCGGTTCTACCGGAATCCCCAAAGGAGTGGCTGCATGTCACAGGTCGGTCATCGACTATATCGAGCAGCTTTCGGAAACGCTTGAATTTGACGAAAATACCGTTTTTGGAAATCAGGCGCCGCTTTATTTTGACGCGTGTCTGAAGGAACTGTTTCCAACGCTTAAATTCGGCGCAACCACTTATCTTATTCCCAAAAATCTTTTTTCAAGACCGATTGCGCTGGTAGAATATCTGAATACATATAAAATCAACACGATTTGCTGGGTAGTTTCCGCGCTTACGCTGATAAGCGCGTTTGATACGTTTACAACGGTGAGACCCGAATATCTGCATACGATTGCATTCGGAAGCGAGGTATTCCCAATCAAGCAGCTCAGAATATGGCGGCGCCTGATTTCCAAAAAC
>DLOP01000157.1:0-12270 GCA_002478505.1 Lachnospiraceae bacterium UBA7481 | reverse complement strand
GGGCAGCCGGTGAAGATGGTGAAATATGTATTCGCGGAACATCCCTGACATTGGGGTATTATAATGACCCGGTCAGGACAGGCGAGGCGTTTGTCCAAAATCCTTTAAATAATGCCTACCCTGAACTGATATATAAAACAGGAGACATAGGGCGTATCAATGAAAAAGGCGAGCTTATCTTTGTTTCCCGTAAAGACTATCAGATAAAGCATATGGGACACAGAATCGAGCTGGGGGAAATAGAAGTAAATGCGGCAATGGTCAAGGGAGTTCACATGAGCGCATGTATTTATGACAATAAAAAATCAAAAATACTTCTTGTTTTTATGGGCGAACTTTCCGAAAAAGAGCTGACTGTAGAACTGAAATCGAAGCTGCCGCGATATATGATGCCAAACAGAACCATCAAGGTCGATAAATTGCCATTTACCGCAAACGGTAAAATAGACAGGGTTACATTAAGAAATATGTTTGTAGATTGAGAAAGGAGCAAGGTTTTTAGTATGGAAGATTTATTAAGGATATTGACCGATCTGCATCCGGATGTTGATTTTGAGGCGGAGGAGCATCTGATTGACGACTCGATTTTAGATTCTTTTGACATCGTAAGTCTAATCGCGGAGATACATGATGTATTTGACGTGACGATCACCGCAAAGGACATCCTTCCGGAGAATTTCAATTCCGCAAAGGCATTATATCATCTGATTCAGATTTTAGAGGATGAATAAATCAAAAAAAGAGATAGGGTTGTTATAGGGAATTAGCATATGCTTTTTACATCTTATGGATTTCTTGGATTTATGATGATGCTGCTTGCGGCGTATTATCTTATTCCCAGAAAATATCAGTGGCGGCTTTTGCTTGCAGCAAGTTATATTTTTTACTTTATGGCGGGGGCAGAGTATGTCATCTATATTATGACGACGACGCTTACGACTTATTTTGCTGCCATTATGATAGGGGAAAATACTGACAGACAAAAAGCGTATTTGGGCGCAAATAAGGAAAGTATGTCCAAAGACGAAAAGCGCACATATAAGGAAGCGTGCAAACGTACTAGACTTCGGTGGCTTGTCTGCTGTATTCTTCTTAATATCGGTATTCTGGCAGTAGTAAAATATTCTAATTTTTTCATTTACAACATCAACGGCATCATGCGTGTGTTTGGAGAAGAAAAGCAGTTGTCTTTTCTGACGCTGGCGCTGCCTATGGGGATCTCTTTTTATACCTTCCAGTCCATGGGATATCTTATTGACGTGTATCGTGGAAGTGTCAGGGCAGAGAAAGATCCGTTTAAATTTGCATTGTTTGTTTCCTTTTTTCCCCAGTTGATCCAGGGTCCGATAAGCCGGTTCGGCGATTTATCGCAGACCCTCTATAAAGAGCATGATTTTGATTCCAAGACGGTGTGTCATGGCTTACAGCGTATTCTTTGGGGATATTTTAAGAAAATGGTCATTGCAGACAGGATCTTGACCGGTATCAATACACTTACCGGAGATCCCGGAGTTTATCATGGCGCATATGTATTTGCTGTAATAATGTTTTATAATTTGGAGTTATATGCGGATTTTACTGGCGGTATAGATATAACGATCGGAATTGCCCAGACTATGGGGATTACGGTGAAGGAAAATTTCAACAGACCGTACTTTGCCAAATCTCTTAAGGAATATTGGCGCAGATGGCATATCTCTATGGGGGAGTGGTTTAGGGATTATATCTTTTATCCTGTTTCCTACAGCGGATTTATGCAGAAATTTTCCAAATTCCTGCGTAAATATTTCGGCGCGGCGACAGGTAGGCGTCTGCCTGTATATATAGCTTCATTTGTTACGTGGTTTGCAACAGGCGTCTGGCATGGAGCAAGCTGGAATTTTATTGTATGGGGGCTTGGAAACTGGGTTGTCCTGATGATTTCCGAGGAACTGGAACCTTTGTACGCGCGCTTTCACAAACGTTTTTCTGTGGACGGCAAATTGACATATAAGGTATTTCAGGTTATGCGTACCTTCTTTCTTGTATGTTTCTTAAAGATATTTGACTGCTATCCGACATTGGGACAAACATTCAAAGCTTTTGCCTCCATGTTTACCGATAAGAACTGGAATATCTTATGGGACGGCTCTATGATGGCGATCGGGCTTACGGCGTCCGATTATATCATTCTGGCAGCAGGCTTGATCCTGTTTATTGTGGTCAGCTTATATCAGCGAAGCGGCAGTGTCAGGGATAAAATTGCGAAAAAACCTTATCCGATAAGGTTTTTGGTTTGGTATGGACTGTTCCTGATGATTCTTCTGATGGGAGCTTATGGTATAGGATATGATTCCAGTCAATTTATTTATAACAGATTTTGAGTAAAAAGCAAAAAGGGCAATCCATGGAAGAAAAACAAATTTCCAAAAATCGAAAGAGAATAAGAGCAGTAATATCAGCATTGATTATATTTATAACTCTTTTTCTGCTGCAAAAACTGCTTGTGCCAAAGTATGTGGACGATATTGTTGAGGGAGCGTTTATTGCTGAATATTATGAGGAAGATAAAGACTTTGATGTAATATTTATCGGTGACTGTGAAGTTTATGAGAATTTTTCGCCCGTGAAGCTTTGGAATGAATACGGTATCAACAGTTATATACGCGGCAGCGCCCAACAGTATATCTGGCAGTCATATTATTTGCTGGAAGACACACTGCGTTATGAGACGCCCAAGGTGGTGATCTTCAATGTACAGTCACTTCAGTATGGCAAATCACAGAATGAAGCGTACAACCGTATGACATTGGAAGGAATGAGATGGTCGATGTCGAAAGTTAATGCAATCAGGGCTTCTATGACTCCAAATGAGCATTTTTTAGATTATGTGTTTCCGATTCTTCGTTATCATACCAGATGGAGTGAAATTTCAGACACGGATATAAGGTATATGTTTGAGTCGGAGAATGTTACGCATAACGGTTACTATATGCGGGTGGATGTAAAACCGGCGGAAAATGTTCCGGAGGGCAGAATACTCGGTGATTACAGTTTTAGTGAAAATGCATGGAAATATCTTGATATGATGACAGAACTTTGTGAGGAAAACGGAATCACGCTTATTTTGATCAAAGCACCCAGTCTTTATCCATATTGGTATGACGAATGGGAAGAACAGGTTGAGGATTATGCTGTTAAAAATAATTTATTATATATTAATTTTTTGGAGATTGCAGACGAGATAGGAATAGATTATAATACGGATACCTATGATGCAGGTCTGCATATGAATCTGTCAGGCGCGGAGAAGCTCTCGGTCTGGTTAGGGAGGCTGCTTATTGAAGAAGTGGGACTTGAAGACCGCAGGAATGAAGAGAGGCTGCAAAGCATCTGGGAAGAAAAAACAGCAATATATGAAAAAGAAATAGAAGAACAGTATGAGCGTTACGGATACGGAAAGGAGAGTTTATGAAAAAAGTTTTAAGGATAACGGGACAGTTTTTTTTGTGGGTGTTTGTGACACTGATTCTTCTGCTGGCAGGTTTTTTGGTGATGATCTATATGGTGTCCAAGGGACCTTCCTCGCAGATTAGGAATCTTTTCGTCACATCGGTGAGAGAGACCAGCGCGGCAGGATTTCTTGCGGATATCTTTCTGACGGAGCAGGAGGTACAGGATATTGTAGCTTCCAATGTCGTTGAGGTAGGGGAAATCAGTACGGATACGCAGCTTTTTGCTTTTGCGGAGATTCCCGATGAGGAGGATGTGGAAAGCGTGGACATTGAAATTGTGGATGTGCAGGGCGCTCTTTATAGAGGGAAAATGATGATCATCCAAGATCCCTCGAGAGTGAAAGTGGGCATCTGTGATGAGTTTAACGCAAACAAGGCGGGACTGACCCTGTTGGAGATCATAGATAAATATGATGCCATTGCGGGCATAAACGGCGGGCGGTACAATGACGATAACGGCTTTGGTAAGGGAGGACAGCCGGAAGGTATTGTATTCTCGGAGGGAGAGCTGGTGTACGGAAGCCTGAGTCAGACATACAACATTTACGGATTTGACAATAATAATGTGTTTATCTGTGGGAGGATGACCGGGCAGCAGGCGGTGGATATGGGTATTCGGGATGCGGTGACATTCGGTCCCGCTTTGGTGGTAAACGGCGAGGCAGTTACCACGACCGGAACGGGAGGCGGATTAAATCCCCGGACGGCGATTGGTCAGAGAGCGGACGGCGCAGTACTTTTACTGGTGATCGAAGGCAGGCAGACCGGTTCCCTGGGCGCAACCTATCTGGATCTGATAGAGATTATGTTGGATTTTGGGGCGGTCAATGCGGCGAATCTGGACGGAGGGATGTCCTCCTCTATGGCTTACGAAGGGGAAGAAATTTTAAACAATTGTTCTATTAAAGGCGCAAGGGATATGCCCACGGCTTTTATAGTGGAAAGATAGGTGGCAATGATGAAGACGAGAAAAAAGATCAAAGGATATTGGATATTTCTGATTATCTGGAGCGTTTTGCTGACGGTTGTTTTGGCGGTGGCTCTGGTACGGTTTTATAGATTTCTGGGGGATTACCAGACGGTATTCGAGGAGACGCGTCCGGTGCTGTATCAACAAAACGAGGTGATGACTGTATTTGAATCCAGGGATGCGGAACAGATTCTGAATTTGGCTGATCCGGTGGAGTTGGGGCCTTTTGAGAGCAGAGAAAATTTTGTGGATTTTTTAAATGACTACCTGTCGGGGAAGGAAATAGGATTTGGAACCAAAGAGGGAGAGCATATTGAGGAGAGACCGGTGTATGTGGTGACGGTTGACGGGATGCCTTTTGCGAAGGTGCGGCTGAGGAAAAGGAGTGAGACAGCAGATTATGGGCTGCCGCTCTGGGAGACGGACAGTGTCGAGCTGCTGCTGCAGACGACAAAGGAATATGAGCTGATTGCTCCGTCTACTGTGTCTGTGACAGTCAATGGGATCGCCGTGACGGAAGCGGCATTGGAGGAAAGCGGTATTCGCGGAACTGCGGAGAAATATACGGAGACTTATGCGCAGATCCCTTCTTATAATCGGTACAATCTGGGAGTGTTTTACGATGAACCCGAGGTTTCCGGCATCAATGCCGCCGGAGAGCCGGTGGATATCAGCTATGATGAGCGGGAGCACTGCTATCAGGCGGCTTTTGGAGGGGACGCGGACATGCAGAGCATGGTGGAGGACTATGTGTTACAGATGGCGGAGGATTATGCCATGTATATCTCCAACGATGCGGCGTACAATGCGCTGGATAAGTATTTTCCCCAAGGGTCCGAGTTGCTGGCAGGCATCAAGAGTAATCAGAGGGAATGGTTTGACTATCATCAGAGACCGGAAGTTCAAAATCAGAAGATAACAGAATTTATCGCATATTCGGAGGATGCCTTTTCTGCCCAAGTGTACCTGGAGCAGTATATGTACGTTCCCTATTCTCAAAAAACAGAAGTGGTAGTCACGGATCTTCACATCTATTTTGTCAGGATAGACGGAGAATGGAAGGTGTCAGGGATCGCTTTTGAGTAGCGGTGCGGAGAAATTTTCATTGTGTTGTTTCACTGAAATAAACAATTTCACTGATACAGTGAAAGGGATAAAAATAGTGAAACTTCGAAACACCGATTCGGATATCGACAGAAATGGATTATCAATGCATAGGAATACCAGAACTCTTAAGAGGAAACCTTGCAGATTATCTATATTGATTCAACTAACAGGTGAATTATTGTGCCATATTCTCTTATTGCGTTATGGAAATAACTGTCCGATTATACTAAGATAAAGACACTACAACAAAGTAATTGATTTATCAATCATGGGAAGGATGGTTAAAATGGATAATCTGAAAACAGGGGAAGTAATTTGTAAAAGGCGTAAGGAACTGGGATTGACGCAAAATCAGCTGGCCAAGGTTCTCAATATATCATTTCAGGCAGTTTCCAAATGGGAGAACAATACTGCATACCCCGATATAGAAATGCTTCCGAAACTGGCGGCAGCCCTCCATACAACAGTGGACGCATTGCTTGGCTATGAAAGTGTTGTGACAGATTATGATAAACGCTACGATACGGAAGATTATTACTGGGGGCTTATGCCTAATTGTATCTGTTATGAAATCATGCAAATCCTTCCGCCGGTCAAGCCTTATCGTGTACTGGATATTGGCTGCGGCGAAGGTAAAGATGCCGTTTTCTTTGCAAAATGCGGTTATTCGGTAACTGCATTTGATATATCCGAGCAAGGTATTGAAAAAGCAAAGAGACTTGCGGAACACAACAAGGTCAATGTTAATTTTTTTAAAGCCGACATATTTGATTACCGTCCCGATACGGAGTATGACATTATATTCAGCAGCGGAGTGCTGCACTTTATTCAGCAAACGGAACGTAGGGAACTTTGCGATAGTCTGAAAACACATACTGCGGACGGCGGCATTAACGCCCTGAATGTATTTGTAAAAAAGCCTTTTATCAGGCGTGCTCCGGACCGTACAAGGGATGAGGAAAAAAGACACCCGTGGTATTCAGGAGAATTATTCGGATATTATCATGACTGGCTGTTCCATACCTGTAGGGAAGACATATTTGACTGTAATAGCGGCGGGACGCCTCATAAGCACTGTATGGATACGCTGATTGCACAGAAAAATTTTACGCTTAAGTAGTAAACAGAAATTTATAAAAAAACTAAAGAAGACCTCGAAACAGAGCCATCATTATTCCGATGCTTGAACCATCCGGTGTTTCATGCTATGATAATCTATAGTGAATATCAAGATCCGCTGTATTGTTCAAGGCATGAAATGCAGTAGGAAGGAGCATGCAGGTATGGGAATGTTTCTGAATAGTAAAGCACCATATGAAGCATATCAAAAATTGATACGAGATCCTTATTTTGTTGATAAATCCATGCTATTAACTGAGTTGATCCCTTCGTTTGATAGTTTGAATTGCTATTGCTGCATTACAAGACCCCGTCGTTTTGGAAAAACAGTGATGGCCAATATGATAGGAGCATTTTTTGGAAAAACAGATAGAAAAGATAATATTTTTGAAAAACTGGATATTTCAAAGCAGAAGACATATGAATGCCATCTAAATAAGCATGATGTCATTTTCATAGATTTCAGCAGGATGCCGAAAGACTGTAGAAGCTATGCACAGTATATAGATCGCATTGAGAGTGGGATCATAGAAGATCTAATGGCTGTTTATGTTGATTGTGGTATAAGTAAAGATGATCCTGTGTGGGATGCTTTGCAGAAAATTTATGAACAGTCCAATCATAAATTTTTATTTGTTCTGGATGAATGGGACGCGGTTTTCCATATGCCGTTTATTTCCTTAGAGGATCGAAAAGGATACCTCTTATTTTTAAAGCTGCTGCTTAAGGATCAGCCTTATGTAGAGTTTGCGTATATGACGGGCGTTCTTCCGATTGCTAAATATTCCAGCGGATCCGAACTCAATATGTTTGTAGAATATGACATGGCTACATCGAAGAAATTTAGTAAATACTTTGGCTTTACGGATGAGGAAGTAGATAGTCTTTATGAGATCTATCAAAGGGAAACAACGCTTTCAAAATTTGACCGTGAAGAACTTCGTATTTGGTATGATGGATATTATACGGCTGCAGGATTTCGGCTTTATAATCCGCGCTCTGTTGTTTTGGCGTTGACAGACAACCAGCTCCGGAATTATTGGACCAGTTCGGGACCATATGATGAATTGTTTTATTATATCCGACACAATATTGAGGATGTAAAAGACGACGTGGCTCTTATGGTATCGGGTGAACGTGTTCCGGCTGATATCGGTCAGTTCGATGCGGTGTCTATGGAAATCCATTCCAGAGAGCAGATCTATTCCGCAATGGTGGTATATGGACTCCTTACTTATGAAAATGGAGAAGTACTGGTCCCAAATAAGGAATTAATGGATAAATTTAATGAATTGCTGCTATCCAAGGATTCTCTGGGGTATGTATATAACCTTGCAAAGAAATCAGAGCAAATGCTTAAAGCGACAATAGCCGGCGATACTAAAGTAATGGAAGAGATCCTTCAGTTTGCGCATGATACAGAGGCTCCTATTTTGTCATATAATAGAGAAGTGGAATTGTCGGCTGTTGTAAATTTATGCTATCTTTCCGCGCGTAATAAATATCGGGTCGAACGGGAAGACAGGGCAGGAAAAGGATTTGTGGATTTCATCTTTTACCCTGAACGGAAAAATGATGACTGTATGATCCTTGAATTAAAAGTAGACAGCACGCCGGAAGAAGCGATCATGCAGATCAAGGATAAAAATTATGCGCTTCGCTTTCAAGGAAAGCTGGGGGAAGAGCTGCAATATTCCGGACGGATATTGGCGGTTGGCATTAGTTATGATAGAAAGACAAAAGAACATAGCTGTAGGGTGGAAGTGTTAGAAATATAAACAAGTAGGACATTTGGGTTTTTCTGGGGGCAGCATGAGTACATGGGGAACAAGAGGGCTTAGAGGTTCAACATTGGAAGAGATGGTGAACCGGACTAATGAAAAGTATAGAGAAAAGGGTCTTGCATTGATTCAGAAGGTGCCGACCCCGATTACTCCTATCAATATAGATAAAGAAAGCAGACATATCACACTGGCATATTTTGACCAGAAAAGTACAGTAGATTATATTGGCGCGGTTCAGGGGATCCCGGTGTGCTTTGATGCAAAGGAATGTGCTGTTGAAACCTTTTCACTGCAGAATATCCATGAGCATCAGGTTGCTTTTATGAAGGATTTTGAGAAACAGAAGGGCGTGGCTTTTTTTCTGATTTATTTTACAAAAATAGACAGGTTTTATTATCTCAGGCTGGATGAGCTTCTGGTATTCTGGGAGCGTGCAAAGGCAGGGGGCAGGAAGAGTTTCCGGGTGGATGAACTGAATCCTGATTACTGGATTCCTCTTAAAAAAGGTGTGCTGGTGCCTTATCTGGAGATGGTGCAGATGGATCTGGATGAGAAGGATGCGGCAAAGTAGCATGATAAGGGGAAAAAACAAACGTAAAATAACATATGAAGGGATAAACTATTATTGGTATGTGAGAGTCAGTGAGCATCGTCATAGGGTGCATATTATTTCTGAAGATAAAAAAGTGCATTTAGAATATCCTTTCTTTGATACGGAGATTCCTATTACACCGCAGGATATTAGAAATCATTTGAAAGAATATTATGCCAATATCCCATAGGGAACACTTTTTCTTAATGGCAAAAATGTGGGAAAATCAGGAGGGTACAACATGGCGGACATAGCGAAACTGCAGGAGTTGATCGATGGATCGGATAACATTGTGTTTTTTGGGGGAGCGGGAGTATCTACGGAAAGCGGGATCAAAGATTTCAGGAGTGTAGACGGACTTTACAGTCAGCATTATGATTATCCTCCCGAGATGATGCTTTCCCATACCTTTTATGTGCAGCACAAAAAGGAATTCTTTCGCTTTTACAAGGATAAGCTTTTGAGTAAGACAGCAGATGTTCCCGGAGAAGAAAAAGCTTTGCCCAATGCGGCCCATAAGAAACTGGCTGAGCTGGAGCAGTGCGGCAAGCTGAAAGCGGTGATTACCCAGAATATTGACGGACTCCATCAGATGGCAGGAAGCAAAAAGGTGCTGGAACTTCACGGAAGCGTACTTCGCAATTATTGTGAAAAGTGTGGGAAATCATTTGACGTGCAGTATATGTATGATAGCGAGGAGATTCCTGTATGTGATCAATGCGGAGGGGATATCAAGCCGGATGTTGTGCTTTATGAGGAGGGACTGGATCAGGGGATTTTACAGGAATCCATCCAGCGTATCCGTGAGGCGGATATGCTGATCATCGGCGGGACGTCTCTTGTGGTATATCCGGCAGCAGGACTGATCGATTATTACCGCGGAAAGAAGCTGGTGTTGATTAACCGTGACGCCACAGCGAGAGACGGAGCGGCTGATTATATTTTCCATGGTAATATTGGGGAGATCTTGGGGCAGATACGATGCTAGTTAGTGTGAAAAGCACTTCTAATTGCTCGCAGCAAAGGCTGCTTCGCAAAGAAGTGCTAAGTTTCACACCGAAAAACGCCAAAAGCGGGCGTTTTTCATCTGAATAGTGTAGATAGGATAATCAGGAAGAAAGAGGGCAATCAGAACGGCTTCAGATAAAAAAAACCAAAAACAGATATATATTGTCGGTAAGGATGCCACAGGCAGGATACAGGAAAAGTCAGCTGAAGATACGGATGCGAAACAGCAGAAAAAAGCGGTTTTTCCATATCAGATAGGGGATATTGTTCAGATGAAAAAACCTCATCCCTGCGGCAGTAAGGAATGGGAGATCCTGCGGACAGGAGCTGACTTTAAGCTGCGCTGTAAAGGCTGTGAACATGAGATCATGATTCCCAGAAGAACATTTGAAAAATCCGTGCGGAACGTATCCGGGCATAGGCCGTAATGACAAGGCTTCATGCAGAACATAATAAAGGAGCATTATTTTGAAAAAATTTTTTTCATCAATAAAAGAGAATTTTCCACAGAATTGGTGCAAATATTTAAAAATAAACTGCGCCTTTTTGTTTCCGGCTGTGTTGATTACGCAATTTCCCCAAATAGTAGATTTTTTGAATTTACTTCCCGAAACTATAATAAATATATTAGGTTTTATAATAGTTTTACCTTATTTGTTACTAGCTTTAGTTTACTACATTTTTGGACTGACATACCTGCATTGCGCGCTATCGTTTTGTTTTCTGCTTTTTTTCATATATAAGATAATCAAAGAAAAAACAGGGAACAGGAAACTGATTTTCACCGTTTTTTTTCTGACAATAGTTTGTATCATATTTAATATTTATTGGCTCACCTATGCCGAACGTTACATGGGAGTATAACCGTGTATTTTTCTATTAGATCTGTAGCGCTCTTGCAGGAGTGGAGGGCGAGGAATTATATAAGAGGATTTTAGTCGACGAATGATAAACAGAGAGAATTTGTGAGAAAAACAGAACGCTATGATTTTAATATAAAAAAGGAGGAATTAAATAGATGGCACAGGCAAAAGTATATTTTACGACATTTAAGGCAACAGAACATGAAAATCTGCTGCAGAAATTACATAGGTTGATGAAGACAACAGGATTTGAACAGATTGATTTTAAAGATAAGTATGCGGCGATTAAGATTCATTTTGGGGAGTATGGTAATCTTGCATTCCTGCGTTCGAATTATGCCAAAGTGGTTGCCGATTATGTCAAGGAATTGGGTGGCAAGCCATTTTTGACAGATTGTAATACGTTATATGTGGGAAGCAGGAAAAATGCGCTGGATCATTTGGACACGGCATATGTCAATGGATTTTCGCCGCTGCAGACCGGCTGTCATGTGATCATCGGCGACGGATTGAAGGGTACGGACGAGGCTATTGTTCCGATCAATGGCGAATATGTGAAAGAGGCGAAGATCGGACAGGCGGTCATGGATGCGGATATTTTCATTTCCCTGACGCATTTTAAGGGACATGAAATGGCAGGTTTTGGAGGCGCGATCAAGAATATCGGTATGGGCTGCGGTTCCAGGGCAGGAAAGATGGAGCAGCACTGTGATGGTAAACCGAGCGTAGATCAGAACAACTGCGTTGGTTGTGGTGCATGTTACCGTATCTGCGCTCATGAGGCGCCGGTGATTGCAGATGGAAAGGCAAAGATCGATCATGACAGGTGCGTCGGCTGCGGACGTTGTCTTGCAGTCTGTCCGAAAGATGCCATCGCTGCGGATTTTAACGATTCCATCAAGGTGCTGAATTATAAAATGGCGGAATACAGTCTGGCGGTCTGCAAGGACAGACCCTGCTTCCATATTTCACTGATCTGCGATGTGTCGCCCAACTGTGACTGCCATGCGGAAAATGATATTCCGATCATCCCGAATGTCGGTATGCTGGCATCCTTTGATCCGGTAGCATTGGATCAGGCATGTGCCGATCTCTGCAACCAGATGACGCCGGTGAAGGAAAGCGTTCTGGGTGAGAATCTTGAGAAGCTGGGAAGGCAGGACGGTAATAACAGTGCCAGTCATGACGGCAGCCGTCATGCAGATGGCAAAGACCTTACGGAAAGCGTCAGACACGATCATTTTCATATGACCCATCCCGATACGGAGTGGGAAAGCTGTATCAGCCATGCCGTTAAGATCGGGCTGGGGACGGATCGATACGAATTAATTAA
>DLOP01000043.1:58183-58332 GCA_002478505.1 Lachnospiraceae bacterium UBA7481 | reverse complement strand
TACAGCTTCATGTAGGACAGGAACAGCCGGATCCGGCGACAGATTCAAGGGCGGTGCCGATCTATCAGACCACGTCTTATGTATTTCATGATTCTGCCCATGCGGCGGCAAGATTTGGACTTGCGGATGCGGGCAATATCTATGGAAGA
>DLOP01000043.1:57912-58169 GCA_002478505.1 Lachnospiraceae bacterium UBA7481 | reverse complement strand
AGAGGATTGCAGCGTTGGAAGGCGGCGTTGCGGCGCTGGCGCTGGCAAGCGGAGCAGCTGCTATCACATATACGATTCAGGCGCTGGCACAGGCTGGTGACCATATCGTTGCACAGAAGACGATCTATGGCGGCACTTATAACCTGCTTGCCCATACATTAACGCAGTATGGAGTGGAAACCACATTTGTAGATGCCCACGACCTAAAGGCGGTTGAGGAAGCGGTCAGACCGAATACCAAGGCAATTTTTATCGAA
>DLOP01000043.1:57665-57867 GCA_002478505.1 Lachnospiraceae bacterium UBA7481 | reverse complement strand
GCACGGACTTCCCCTTGTGATCGACAATACTTTCGGTACGCCGTATCTGATCCGTCCGATCGAACATGGAGCGGATATCGTGGTACATTCCGCGACCAAATTCATCGGCGGGCATGGAACCACACTTGGAGGTATTATTGTAGATTCCGGAAAATTTGACTGGAAGGTAAGCGGCAAATATAAGAACATTGCGGAAGCGAAT
>DLOP01000043.1:57351-57479 GCA_002478505.1 Lachnospiraceae bacterium UBA7481 | reverse complement strand
CCGTTGGTTGAGCATGTAAACCATCCGTCCCTGCCGGAGCACCCGGATCATGAGTTATATCAGAAGTATTTCCCGAATGGCGGAGGTTCGATCTTTACCTTTGAGATCAAGGGCGGACAGAAAGAAGC
>DLOP01000043.1:56855-57329 GCA_002478505.1 Lachnospiraceae bacterium UBA7481 | reverse complement strand
TCTCGCTGCTTGCCAATGTTGCAGATTCCAAGAGTCTTGTCATCCACCCTGCGACGACGACCCACAGCCAGTTGTCGGAGGAGGAACTCACAGATCAGGGAATTAAGCAGAATACTATTCGGCTTTCCATCGGTACGGAACATGTTGATGATATTATTGCCGATCTCGAAAGTGGTTTTGAAGCTGTAAAATAATATAAAGAAGCACTGATGTAATCAGCGCTTCCTTAAGAAAATTATAGAAGCGGGGAACAGTGGATATATGACGCTTGCACAGTTGACATATGTAGTAAAAATTGCAGAGACCAAGTCCATGAATAAGGCTGCGGCAGAATTATTTGTGTCGCAGCCTGCATTGTCGGGAGCCATCAGGGAACTGGAAGAGGAAATTCATACAAATCTGTTTATCCGCACCAACAGGGGTGTGGTTCTGACCGCGCAGGGAGAAGAATTTTTAAGCTATGCCAGACAGATG
>DLOP01000043.1:33585-56820 GCA_002478505.1 Lachnospiraceae bacterium UBA7481 | reverse complement strand
AAAAAGCGGTTCAGCGTATCCATGCAGCATTATTCCTTTGCAGTGGAGGCATTTATCAAGCTGGCGAACCGTTATACGCCGAATGAATTTGAGCTGGCCGTTCATGAGACAAAGACCCATGAAGTGATCGATAATGTCAAAAACTATCGGAGTGAACTGGGAATCTTATATCTGAATGATTTTAATGAAAAGGTGCTGAAGAAAATATTTTTGGAGAATGAACTGGAATTTATTCCGCTGTTTACCTGTGGAATATCCGTTTATTTAAGCAAAGAGCATCCCTTGGCGTCCAAAAAGCTGATTCAATTTGAGGAGCTTGCGGATTATCCCTGTCTTTCTTTTGAACAGGGGGATAAGAATTCTTTTTATTTCGCGGAGGAAGTGCTGAGTACATTGGAATACAAGCAGATCATCAAGGTGGATGACAGAGCGACTATGCTCAATCTTATGACAGGAATGAACGGTTATACGCTCTGCTCCGGTATTATCTGTGAGGATTTAAATGGCGGTTATTACGTGTCGGTTCCATTAGATACAGAAGATACCATGACGATTGGTTATCTGAAACGTAAAAATATGCCGCCTAGTATTTTGGGTGAGGAATATATAGAGATATTAAAAGAATATGGATCATCTGATTAGGGTTCCAGATATTTGCAATATAGAAAAAACTATTCTTTCTTTCAAAAATTACCAACATATCCATTTCTTTTGCTGTAAATACTATTTTTAGAAGTGAAAATTTTTGCAGTGATCATGGCTGCGGTTCGGAGAATGAGGACGGCAGCAGAAATGGAGGTAATTATTATGAATGATAGTGAATTTGGTTCTGCACTGGCCCGTAATGCGCTGGATGAGATTCCCCGGTCTTCTGCTGATGCGAAAGATATAGTGGGTCTGGTAAAGAACAGCGGAAAGATCGTCGGTTATCAGCTTTCTGATGGACAGACAGTTTCTAAGGAAGAAGGCGTTGCTATGGCAAAGGCCGGTGAGATCAATGGCGTGGGTATTGCGCATCGTGGGGACACGGAATATTTGAAATCCCTGCCGGATGGTACGGAAAGTAACAATCTTGGCAATCTGCCTTCTGTGAGCGGATAAAAGCGAGGGGAGTTTCAGGCATACATGGATTTTTTCGCTTTACTCACATTGATAGGCGGTTTGGCATTATTTCTGTTCGGGATGAAGACCATGGGGGATGCGCTTTCCAAGCTTGCCGGAGGAAGGTTAGAACAGATTCTGGAGCATATGACCAATCATCCTGTCAAGGCAGTAGCCTTAGGCGCAGTCGTAACGGCAGTCATACAGTCTTCTTCCGCAACCACAGTTATGGTGGTGGGATTTGTCAATTCCGGGATCATGAAGCTGTCACAGGCGGTGGGCGTCATTATGGGAGCTAACGTCGGTACGACGATCACTTCATGGGTGCTTAGTCTGACAGGCATTGAAGGCGGTAATTTTTTCCTAAACATGTTAAAACCGTCTTCTTTTTCGCCTGTTCTTGCCGCAGTCGGCGCAGTATTTCTGATTTTTCTGAAAAATGATAAAAAAAACGATATCGGAACGATCCTGCTTGGGTTTGCGGTTTTGATGTTTGGTATGGAGACAATGAGCGATGCCGTCAAACCCTTGGCTGAGGTGCCGGAGTTTATGAAGCTTTTTACTGTATTCGAAAATCCGGTTTTGGGAATGATCGTGGGTGCGGTATTGACAGCGGTGCTCCAGAGTTCCTCAGCATCGGTAGGTATATTGCAGGCAATATGCGCAACAGGGGCAGTCAGTATCGGCGCTGCGATTCCGATCATTCTGGGGCAGAACATCGGCACCTGTTTCACGGCGCTTCTTTCCGGCGTGGGCGCGGGCAGAAATGCAAGGCGCGCGTCTCTTGTACATCTTTACTTCAATCTGATTGGAACAATCAGTTTTATGATCATATTTTATACAATAAATTTTTTCCTGCATTTTAGCTTCCTGAAAAATGCGGCGGGCGGCGGTTCCATCGCTCTGATCCACAGTTTGTTTAATATTAGTGCAACTCTGCTTTTGCTGCCTTTGGCAAAAGGGATTGAGAAGCTGACTTATATCGCGCTGCCTGTTACCGGAGAGGAAAAGAAAATCGAAGAGACAGGTCCGAAAAATAATCTTCTTGATGAGCGGTTTCTGGAGCGGCCTGCATTTGCAGTGGCACAATGTAAAAGCGCGCTTTGTGAAATGGCAAAACTGGTGGAGGAGGCAATGGCGCTTTCTGTGCAAGCTGCCGAAAAATATAATAAGGACGATATCGCACGTATCATCGTGATCGAGGATATTGTGGATGGTAAGGAGGATGAGCTGGACAGCTATTTATCAAAACTTGCGTCAAAGCAGCTGTCGGAGAAGGATACTAAGCTGGTGAATAAATTTGCCAAATGCATTACCGAATTTGAACGAATCTCGGATTACCTGAAAAGTATCGCTTATATGATGCAAAAAATGAACGAAAAGAAAAAGAAATTTTCTAAAAAAGCATCCTCCGAACAGGCGCTGATCTTTCGCGCAACCTATGAGATCGTGGAAAATGCAGTGAGCTGTTTTGTTCATGAAGATAAGGAGATGGCGGGAAAGGTCGATCCGTTGGCTGATGTGATCTCATCCATGAAGGATCTGATCAGAAAAAATCATAACAGACGTCTGGAAAAGGGAAAATGCTCTATAGAATCAGGAATGGCGCTGACAGATATCGTGAACTCTTTGGAACGGATCGCGAGGCACTGTTCCAACATTGCTAAAGAGGAGATCGCAGTTGAGACGGATAAGTTTGCGCAGCACCGGTATGCAAGACTTACTAAGGAAAACAGTGAATTTTACAGGGAACAGGTCATGCTGTATCAAGATAAATATTCTCTTTTATAAGATTCCTTCATGGAAGGCGATGTGGTAAAATAAGCACAAAAGCGGCGCTTAAAATAAGCACAAAAGCAGTGCTTATTGTTATGTGCAAAAAGCGTGCGTAATTATGGTATAATCTACCTAAAAGTTTCGTATGGGAGTCGCTGATATGCAGTTGGTTATTACCTTTTTGGAAGGAATGATTTCTTTTATATCACCTTGCATGCTGCCAATGCTGCCGGTCTATATTTCCTATTTTGCAGGCGGTGCAGATAAGAAAAAGCATGTGATCATTAGGGCATGCGCTTTTGTTTTGGGTTTTACCATTGTGTTTACAAGTCTGGGGGTATTTGCGGGAAGCCTCGGATTTTTTCTGGTCAGATACCGGACGATTGTCAATATTGTATCCGGTGTTGTCATTATTCTTTTTGGACTCAGTTATCTGGAAATGATTCCGCTGCCGTTTTTCAAAGGAATCCGGGGCGAGCATGAGATCACCGGTATCTTATCTGCGCTGTTATTCGGTATGATCTATTCCGTCAATCTGACGCCATGCGTGGGCGCGTTTTTAGGGTCGGCAATTATGATGGCATCTTCTTCGGCAGATGCGCTTAGGGGCGGTCTGCTGCTTCTGACATATTCTTTGGGATTGGGAATTCCGTTTCTGCTTGCCGCAGCGCTGACGGATCAGTTAAATGTGGTTTTTCAAAGAATCAAAAAGAATTACCGGTGGATCAATCGGATCTGCGGATGTTTTTTGATTTTGGTGGGGATCCTGACGGCATTTGGCGTGCTGAATTCCATGATGCGGAACTTAGTGTGAGATTTAAGATGACATTATTTAAGATAAGGAGACATGCATTATTATGAAAAAAACAATCATGCTTATGGTGGTATTTATTGTGATGATGGCAACAGCTGTTGTGGGATATCAAATACTTACTTCGGATTATAGTGCGGATACAACAGATCAAAAAGAAGAAACAACAGATGGAAAGGAAACGGAATCGGACGATCAGAATACGGATGACCGGGATACAGACGATCGGGATACAGTTGATCAGAATACAGACGATCAAGATACGGACGATCGGGATACAGGCGATCAGAATACGGATGATCAAGATATAGGCGATCAGGACACGGAACAAGACGACCCGGGGGAATCGATACAAGTACCGGTGGCGGGAACCATACCGGCAGAAGATTTTACAGTGCAGGATTGGGAAGGCGGTCAGGTCAGCCTTTCGGACTATTATGGGAAGCCGATTGTGGTCAATTTCTGGGCAACATGGTGCGGACCCTGTAAATCGGAGCTGCCGGCATTTGACAATGCTTACGCGGCGTATCAGGATGAGATCACATTTTTAATGGTCAATATGACGGATGGCTATTCGGAAACGGTAGCCGGAACGAAGCAGTTCATCGAGGAGAATGGGTATTCTTTTCCGGTCTACTTTGACACATCCTATGAAGCGTATCAGGCGTATGGGGTGACTGCAATACCGATGACGCTGTTTATCGACGCCAATGGAAAGCTGATCACTTCCCAATTAGGCGCCATGTCGGAAAGTACATTTGAGGGATATCTGCAGGAATATTATGGAGTAAAATATACGCGAAAGCAATGAGCAGTGCGTGAGTGAGTGAAATTATATGTCGCCGAAAGCTTGCTTACGAGCGACATATAATTGCAGGAGCGAACATAGGGCGAAGCCCGCGAATGAGGAAACCCGAAGGGTTTCCGAATGGTGCACTGCGGATATGGTGAAGTAAGCATAAAAGTCATCTTTCATATTGCAATTATAATATGTCGACAATATAATGAAATTAAGAATGAAGTAATACAAAAGTTGATCGAAGCAAGGAGAGAAACTCATATGAAGAAGAAAACAATTATCATGATTGGAATCATAGGTATTTTTGTGCTGCTTGGGATTATAGTGTTGATCGATTTTTTGATGTTTAAGTTGAGGGGAGATATATCAGTGACCATCAACGGAGAAGAATATCTGGTGGAGCAGATAGAATGCATATATGAAGAGGCGAAGAATGAAAAAGTAACGTTTGGAAAAGCCTTTATGGATTCCGGTGTGGCTTTTAAAAACAGTGGGTCGTCTTATGGGATGTATGAGTATAGTTTCCTGATAAGTAAAGAAGAAATCAATATTGAACCAAAGATTCGGGTATTTAAAACAAATTGGTATAGGATGTACATTATTGATATTGATATTGATATATATGAAGACAATGGCGTTTGGAATGCTGATGTTTCTGTGGAACTAAATAATAGGACCTATCAGGAAACATTTTATGATATTGAAAATAATGCAATAGAAATGCGGGTTGAATAATTATTTCAATATGAGGAAAAGATAAGGGGCCTTTTCGGACAAGAATAGACTCGTATGGTTTTAACTGATAAAAAGTGCAGCCAAGGGCGCACTTTTTAGGTAGACAACGGAGTCTGGATATATGCATGTCATATAAAATGGACGAAGGAGAAATTAGGGATGAAAAAGGATAAGGTTATTACATTAGTCACAATCATAGCAGTGATAACCATAGCAGCGGTTTTCTTTGGCGTGAATTATTTAATGGATGCCTATGTAAAGCAGAATAGCACGACGCAGTCAGGCAATCAGGCAGCATCGGGCAATCAGGTGGCGACGCAGTCAGCCAATCAAATGGCAGGGGAACAGCAGTTTCCAGATTATGTGCAGAAGCTGATGCGGACTACCATGGAAGATCCGGAAGAAAGCGGCGTATGCGGTGAAAACTTGGAATGGTATTATAAAGATGAAGTCCTTTTTATCACCGGAATGGGGGAAATGGATCAATATGTATATTATGTAAGCAGTGCGCCATGGTATGACAGTTTAAGGAATCAGATAGGCTGTGTCATCATTGATGAAGGCGTAACGAGCATTGGGGACAGGGCATTTGTGGACTGTGGCAGTATGACAGAAATTTTTCTGCCGTCTTCCATGATAGACATAGGAGAGTGCGCATTTTTGAGATGCAGCAGTTTGAAAGGGATTACGATACCGGATTCGGTTACAAGCATTGATAAGAGAGCATTTAAGGACTGTCACAGCCTGACGTGGATTGAGATATCGTCTTCTTTAGAAGAAATCGGTCCATACGTATTTGAAAATTGTATCAGTTTAAGAAGAGTTGTTCTGCCGGATGGATTAGAACATATCGGCAATGGTGCATTTAAGTATTGCATCAGTTTAAAGGAAATTACGATACCAGACAGTGTAACGCATATTGGGGATGAAGCATTTTGCGATTGCCGCAGTTTAATGGAAATTATATTACCGGACAGCGTAGTAGTCATTGGCAGCAGTGCATTTTTAAATTGCAGCGTTTTGCTGAAAATTACAATGCCTGATAGAGTAAAGCGCATTGAGGATGCGACATTTAAGGGCTGTGTCAGGCTGGAGGAAATCACGATACCTGATAATGTAACGAGCATTGGTCATGAAGCATTTTGCGATTGCCGCAGTTTAATAGAAATCATAATGCCGAACAGTGTGACGAGTATTGGCAATGGCGCATTTGAGCGCTGCACAGGGCTGACGGAAATTACACTGTCGGACAGCATAACAAGCATCAGTGATCGTGCATTTGGAGATTGCCGCAATTTAATGGAAATTACGATACCGGACGGAGTAACAAGCATTGGTGAGTTTGCTTTTTGGCGGTGCGATAGTTTGACGGAAATTATGATACCGGACAGCGTAACGAGAATCGGCTATGATGCATTTGAGGGCTGCATCGGTTTGACGGAAATCATGCTGCCGGACAGTGTAACGAGCATTGACATTGGCGCATTTAATGGCTGCAGCGGTCTGACGGAACTCACGATACCAGACGGCGTAACGTATATTGGCGCTATGGCATTTTACGGTTGCAGTAGTTTGATGGAAATTACGATACCGGACAGCGTAACGGGCATTGGTAATTACGCATTTTCCGGCTGCAGCAATATGACCATTTATTATAGCGGCGATGGGCTTGATTCCTATATCAACAGCAATAGCAGCGACTGGAGAGCGCAGAATATCGTTTGGGTCAAGCAGTAAGAAAAAGCCAGCGTTTCTAAGTGCGGAAGGGAATATAGGTATTTGTAGAGGAATGCAAAGGGGCACAGGATGAAAAAAACGAAAGTTGCAACTGTGATAACAATTATAGCAGTGATATCCATAGCGGTAGTTTTCTTTGGCATGAATTATTTGATGGATGCCTATGCAAGATATCAGAGGGAGGAACAGCTGGCGGCGAATGCGGCGTCGGGCAATCAGGCGTCGGGCAGACAGCAGTTTCCCACCTATGTGCAGAATCTGATACGGACTACCATGGAATCACCGGAGAAAAGCGGCATATGCGGTGAAAACTTGGAATGGTATTATAAAGATGAAGTTCTTGTTATCACCGGTACAGGGAAAATGGATGAATACATATATAAAATAGATAAATACAAATATTCTCTGGGCAGCGTGCCATGGGATAGCCTGCGGAATCAGATAGGTTGTGTCATCATAGATGAAGGGGTAACGAGCATTGGCGGTGCAGCGTTTAAGGACTGTGACAGCATGACGGAGATATTCCTGCCATCGTCCCTGACATACATTGATGATTGTGCATTTTTTGACTGTGGCAGCCTGCTACAGATAGAGCTGCCAGACAGTGTAACAAGTATTGGCGAGGGTACATTTTGTGGCTGTGATGGCCTGACGGAGATCACGATATCAGACAGCGTAACCAGCATGGGGGCTGGTGCATTTGCAAATTGCTGCGGTTTAACAGAGATTACGCTGCCAGATAGCGTAATGAAAATTGAGGATGGGGCATTTAGCGGTTGCCACAATTTAACAGAAATTACGATACCAGCATCTGTAGCGAGCATCGGTGAATACGCATTTTATAGCTGCAGAAGCTTGGAAGAGATTACGCTGCCGGATAGCATAACAAGTATTGGTGAAGGTGCATTTGAGAACTGCAGCGGCTTAACAGAGATCACGTTGTCATCTTCCCTGACTAATATTGGCAAGAATGCATTTTTAGGCTGTAGCGGTTTGGCGGAAATCACGATACCGGATGGTGCAACAAGCATTGTCGATGGTGCATTTGCAAACTATGACTGGCTGACAAAGATCACAATACCGGACTCTGTTATGAGAATCGGTAATAGCGCGTTTGAGAATTGTTACAATTTAACGGAAATTACACTGCCGGATTCTATAGAAAGCATTGGTGAAAGTGCATTTGAGGATTGTAGCGGCTTAACAAAGATCACGTTGCCATCTTCCTTGATTAATATTGGCAAGAATGCATTTTTGGGCTGTAATGGTTTGGCGGAAATCACGATACCGGACGGCGTAACAAGCATTGGTGAAAGTGCATTTGAGAATTGTAGGGGTTTAACAGAGATTACGCTGCCGACTTCATTGATAAATATTGGCAGGGGTGCATTTTCAGGTTGCAACGGTCTGACGGAAATTATGTTACCAGATTCCTTGATAAATATCGGTAATGGTGCATTTAAAGGCTGCAGTGGACTAACCGATATCATGATACCAGACAGTGCCATAGCAAGCATTGGCACCGGTGCGCTTGCAGGCTGTAACTGGCTGACAGAAATTATAATACCGGACAGCATAACAAGCATTGAATATGGTGCATTTGTAGAGTGCTACAATCTAACGAAAATTACGCTGCCGGAAACTATAACCAGCATCGATGAAGGTGCATTTTGCTATTGCGAGAGTTTGAAGGAGATCATAATACCGGACAGTGTAACGAGTATTGGTGCAATCGCATTTGCGTGTTGCGAGAGCTTAACGGAAATCACAATACCGGACAGCGTAACGAGTATCGGTGATAAAGCATTTTATGGCTGTAGCAGTTTAACGGAAATCAAGATATCGAACAGCGTAACGAGCATCGGTGAGGCTACATTTTATGACTGCAGCAGTTTGACGGAACTCACGATACCCGACAGTGTAACAAGCATCGGTGTTGGGGCATTTGAAGGTTGCAGCGATATGATCATTTATTACAGTGGCAATGCGCTTGATTCATATATTAACCGTAATAGTAGCATTTGGAGTGCGCAGAATATCGTCTGGATCAGACAGTAAGAAGAAACCGCCGTTTCTAAGTGCGGAAGGGAATATAGGTATTTGTAGAGGAATGCAAAGGGGCACAGGATGAAAAAAACGAAAGTTGCAACTGTGATAACAATTATAGCAGTGATATCCATAGCGGTAGTTTTCTTTGGCATGAATTATTTGATGGATGCCTATGCAAGATATCAGAGGGAGGAACAGCTGGCGGCGAATGCGGCGTCGGGCAATCAGGCAGCGGGCGGACAGCAGTTTCCCACCTATGTGCAGAATCTGATACGGGCTACCATGGATTCACCAGTAGAAAGCGGCGTATGTGGTGAAAATCTGGGATGGTATTATAAAGAAGAAGTCCTTGTCATCACCGGTACAGGAAAAATGGATGAATACATATATTCTGCGGGCAGCGCGCCATGGTATAGCCTACGATATCAGATAGGCTGTGTCATTGTTGATGAAGGCGTAATGAGCGTTGGCGGCGCAGCGTTTAGGGAGTGTAGCAGCATGACGGAGATTTATCTGCCGTCATCTTTGAAATATATTGACGATAGTACATTTTCCGGCTGTAGCCGCCTAATGCAGATTGAGCTGCCGGACAGTGTAACAAACATTGGAGAGAATGCATTTTTTTGTTGCAGCAGTTTACGGAATATTGTGATACCGGACGGTGTAACAAGCATTGAGAACAAGGTGTTTTGGGGCTGTAGCAGTCTGACAGAAATCATACTGCCGGATTCTGTAGCATGGATTGGTGATAAGGCATTTTATGGCTGTAGCGGTCTGACGGAAATAACGATACCAGATAGCGTAACAAGTATTGGTGAAAGTGCATTTGCGAATTGCAGCGGTTTAACAGAGATCACGCTGCCGGATTCTGTAACATGGATTGACGAGAAGGCATTTTATGGATGCAATGGTCTGACAGAGATCATAATACCCGATAGCCTGACGAGCATTGGTGATAGTGCATTTGCGTACTGCGATGGCCTAACAAAAATCACGATCCCGGACAGTGTAACAAGCATTGGTGAGAAGGCATTTTCCGATTGCAATGGCCTGACAGAGATCATAATACCCGATAGTATAACGAGCATTGGTGATAGTGCATTTGCGTACTGCGATGGTCTGGCAAAAATCACGATCCCGGACAGCGTAACAAGCATTGGTGAGAAGGTATTTTCCGATTGCAGTGGTCTGACGGAGATTACAATACCCAACAGCATAACAAGAATTGGCGATGGTGCATTTTCCGGCTGTAGCGGTCTGACAGAGATCACAATACCAGATAGCGTAACGAGCATTGGCGGGAGTGCATTTGAGGGTTGCAGCAGCCTGATGCAGATCGAGCTGCCGGATTCCCTGACTCGAATTGGTAGTTTTGCATTTTCCGGCTGTAGCAGTTTAAGTGATATTGCGATCCCGGACAGCGCCATAGCAAGCATTGGCACTGGCGCACTTGCGGGCTGTGGTGGGTTGACGGAGATCACAATACCGGATAGTATAACAAGAATCGGCACTGGCGCATTTTCCGGCTGCAGTGGTCTGATGGAAATTGCGATACCTGATAACGTAACAAGTATTGGTGATAGTGCATTTGAGTTTTGTAGCAGTTTAACAGAAATCACGATCCCGGATAGCGTAACAAACATCGGTAGTTACGCATTTTCCGACTGTAGAGGTTTGACGGAAATTACGATACCAGATAGTGTAACGGGTATTGGGGAGCGTGCATTTGCCAACTGCAGCGGTCTGACGGAAATAACGATATCAGACAGTGTAACGAGCATCGGTAGTTACGCATTTGCCAACTGCAGCGGTCTGACGGAAATAACGATACCAGACAGTGTAACGAGCATTGGACATGATGCATTTTTTCAGTGCAGTAGTTTGACGGAAATTACGATCCCGGACAGTATAACAAGAATCGGCAATGGCGTATTTTCCGGCTGCAGAGGTTTGACGGAAATCACGATCCCGGACAGCGTAATAGGCATTGGTGATTATGCATTTGCCAACTGCAGCGGTTTGACGGAAATCACGATCCCGGACAGCGTAACGAGCATTGGACATGATGCATTTTTTCAGTGCAGTAGTTTGACGGAAATTACGATCCCGGACAGTGTAATAAGCATCAGGGAGCGTGCATTTGCTAACTGCAGAGGTTTGACGGAAATTACGATCCCGGACAGCGTAACGAGCATTGGTAGTAGAGCATTTGAGGGTTGCTGGAAATTGACGGAGCTCACGATACCAGACAGTGTAACGGACATAGGCTCTTTTGCATTTTGCGGTTGCATTGGCTTAACGAAGATTACGCTGCCGGATTCTTTATATTATCTTAAACCGTGTACATTTCAGGATTGTGCTAATTTAAGCGAGGTTGTGCTGCCTGATTCTGTAGTGGATATTGGTTCGTCTGCATTTGAGGCTTGCTACAGTCTGACAACGGTCGAGATACCTGATTCTGTAACGAGTATTGGTTTTGATTCATTTAGGAGCTGCCATGGTCTAACGGAACTTACGATACCAGAATCCGTAACGAGCATTGGTATTGATGCATTTGCTGACTGCAGTGATATGACCATTTATTATAGCGGCAATGCGCTTGATTCTTATATTAATAAAAATAGCGGTACTTGGAGTGCACAGAATATCGTCTGGGTCAGGCAGTAAGAAGAAAAATCTGTTTGTATAGCGGAAGGTAAGATGGATAATTTTGGAAGAAGATCAGAGAAGGACGCAGGATGAAAAAAGATAAAGTTATAACGTTAATGACAATCATAGCAGTGATGACCATAGCGGCGGTTTTCTTTGGCGTGAATTATTTAATGGATGTCTATGTAAAACCGCAGAGAGCGACCCAGTCAGGCAATCAGGCAGTGTCGGGCAATCAGGCGGCAGCCAGACAGCAGTTTCCTTCCTATGTGCAGAAGTTGATACGGACTACCATGGAATCACCGGAGAAAAGCGGCGTATGCGGTGAAAACCTGGAGTGGTATTATAAAGATGAAGTCCTTGTCATCACCGGTACAGGGAAAATGGATGAATACATACATTCCGCGGGAAGCGCGCCATGGTATGACAGCTTACGGAGCCAGATAGGCTGCGTCATCATCGATGAAGGCGTAACGAGCATTGGCGGTGCAGCGTTTAAGGACTGCGGAAGTATGACGGAGATTTTCTTGCCGTCTTCCCTGACATACATTGACGATAGTGTGTTTTTTGGCTGCAGCAGTCTGGTGCAGATCGAGCTGCCTGAAGGTGTAACAAGCATTGGCGAGAGTGCATTTGAAGGCTGCAGCAGTCTGGTGCAGATCGAGCTGCCGGATAGTGTAACAAGTATTGGTAAGAATGCATTTGAGGAGTGCAATGACTTGAGAGAGATCACGTTGCCGGATTCTCTGACAATAATTGAAGAAAGAACATTTTATAGATGCCGCAGTTTGAGAGAGATCACGTTGCCGGATTCCTTGATAAATATTGGTAAGAACGCATTTTACGGTTGTAACGGTTTACGTGATATTGCGATACCGGACAGCGCCATAGCAAGTATTGGCACTAGTGCACTTGCGGGTTGTGGCGGGTTGACGGAGATCACAATACCGGACAGTATAACAAGAATCGACAATGGCGCATTTTCCGGCTGCAATGGTCTGACGGAAATTACGATACCTGATAACGTAACAAGTATTGGTGATAGTGCATTTGAGTATTGCAGCAGTTTAACAAAAATCACCATTCCGGATAGCGTAATGAGCATTGGGAACTATGCATTTTCTAATTGTAATAACTTAAAGGAAATTATGATCCCAGATAGCGTAAAGAGTATTGGTGGATATGCTTTTTTTAATTGTTATAGCTTAACGGAAATTACAATCCCAGATGGTGTAACGAGTATAGAGGTTAGTACATTTGAGTATTGCCACGGTTTAAAGGAAATCATAATCCCAGATAGCGTAACGAGCATTGATATTGACGCATTTTTTTGTTGTTATAGCTTAACGGAAATCACAATCCCGGATGGTGTAACGAGCATCGGTTGTAGAGCTTTTGGGTCTTGTGGGTGCTTGACAGAAATCACGATCCCGGACAGCGTAACGAGTATTGATGTTTGCACATTCCTCGGTTGCAGTGGTCTGACGAAAATTACGATCCCGGACAGCGTAACGAGTATTGGTGATGGCGCATTCCTCGGTTGCAGTGGTCTGACAGAAATCACGATCCCAGACAGCGTAACGTGCATTGACACATGGGCATTTTACGACTGCAGTGGTCTGACGAAAATTACGATCCCGGACAGCGTAACGAGTATCGGTAATGATGCATTTTATGGGTGCAGTGATATGACCATATATTATAGCGGCAATGCGCTTGACTCCTATATTGATGACAATAGCGGCGATTGGAGCGCGCAGAATATTGTCTGGGTTAGGCAGTAAGAATAAAGGAGGGATTTTATGGGAATAACAGCAGCGGTTATGCTTCCTCATCCGCCGTTGATCGTACCGGAGATCGGCAGGGGGGAAGAAAAGAAGATACAGAAGACGGTGGAGGCTTATCATCAGGCGGCAGAGAAGATTGGGGCGTATCAGCCGGATACGATCGTGCTGATTTCGCCGCATCAGGTGATGTATGCGGATTATTTTCATATTTCACCCGGGGATGGCGTCGTCGGTGATTTCTCACAGTTTCATGCGGCAGAGGTCAAAATGGAGCTGTCTTATGATACGGAATTTGTGCGGGAATTGTGCAGGCTGGCGGAGGCGCGTCGTCTTCCGGCAGGAACGATGGGAGAGCGGGATAAGCGGTTGGATCATGGGACGATGGTGCCGTTATATTTTGTCAATCAGTATTGGAGGGACTATCGGCTTGTGCGGATCGGTCTGTCCGGAGAGTCCTTATTCAAGCATTATGAGTTGGGAAAATGTATCAAAGAAGCGGCTGCAAATCTTGGCAGAAACACCGTTTTGATCGGAAGCGGGGATCTGTCCCACCGCCTAAAGGAAGACGGACCATATGGATATCAAAAGGAAGGACCGGAGTATGACCGCCGTATCATGGATGTGATGGGCAGGGCGGCATTTGGGGAGCTTTTCGGCTTTTCGGAGGATTTCTTAAATAGTGCGGGTGAGTGCGGACACCGTTCCTTTACGATCATGGCAGGCGCATTGGACCGGACGGCGGTTGCGTCAGAGCAGCTTTCCTATGAGGGTCCCTTTGGCGTGGGTTATGGAATCTGCACCTATGAAGCGCAGGATCAGGATGATGGGCGGAATTTTGCAGATCGGTTTGAGGCGGTACTGATGGAAAAGCTTGCGGAGCAGCGTGCAAAAGAGGATGCGTACGTCAGGCTGGCTCACAGTACGGTTGAAGCATATGTTCGTACCGGAAAAAAGCCTACAGTCCCGGAGGATCTTAGTAAGGAAATGTACGAGCAGCGTGCCGGCGTTTTTGTCTCGATCAAGAAGCAGGGGATGCTGCGGGGATGTATTGGGACGATTGCTCCGATCTATGGCAGTATCGCGGAGGAGATCATCGAAAATGCGGTCAGCGCGTCTTCCAGAGATCCGCGGTTTTCACCGATTGAGCCGGAAGAACTAAAATATCTGACGCTCAGCGTGGATGTACTTGGAGAGGCGGAGAGGATTACTTCTGCTGCGGAACTGGATGTAAAACGGTATGGGGTGATCGTGACCAAAGGAAGTAAGAGAGGACTGCTGCTTCCGAATCTGGAGGGCGTGGATACGGTGGCTGACCAGATTGCCATTGCAAAGCAGAAGGCGGGCATCCGGGAGGATGATGGGGATGTGGAGTTGGAGAGGTTTGAAGTAATCAGGCATTTTTAATGCCCGGCATTTTTAATGCCAAGCATTTTTGATGCCCGGCATTTTTAATGCAATATCTAAGAAAGCGTTGTCAAGAGATTGTCTTTTTTTATCTTTTACAAGAAAAAGGAACGATAAAGGAACGATAAAGGAACGCGCTATGAACCTAGGCATCATAGAATGGAAAACAGGTGGCAAAGCTGATTTGACTGCGCAGCAGGCGTGGACCGGTGAGGCTGCCAAAAACAAATATTGGAGGAAAGTAAAAATGTATTTTGAGCAAATTGCAAAGATTGTAGCTGAAAGAACAGGATGTGATGTGGCAAGCGTAAAGCCGGAAAGCAAGTTTGTGGATCTTGGAATCGATTCACTTGATACCGTAGAGCTGCTGATGAGCTTAGAGGATGAGATCGGTATGGAGATCGAGCTGGATCAGAAGGTGGAGACAGTGGATGATCTTGATAAGTTTATTCAGAGCAAGACATCATAAGTGTGAAAAGTGTTTCATAGACTTTGCTATGCGGAGNNTGAGCCGCAGCAATGCTGCGGCATGGAGCTTAGTGCAGGGAAAATCAGATAGGAAAGGCAAGGTTTTACCATGATCAAATCGAAAATTTGTGAAATATTAGGTATCCGCTATCCGGTCTTTCAGGGCGGAATGGCGTGGATCGCTGACGGCAAGCTTGCAGCTGCGGTATCGGAGGGCGGCGGTCTTGGAATCATAGCTGCGGGCAATGCCCCCGGAGAATATGTCAGGGAGCAGCTCCGCATAGCAAAGTCTATGACATCAAAACCAATCGGTGTGAATATCATGTTGATGAGTCCCTTTGCAGATGAGGTTGCCGAGGTCGTGGTAGAAGAAAAAGCTGATGTTGTCACGACCGGAGCCGGCAATCCCGGCAAGTACATAGAAAGCTGGAAGGAAGCCGGGATCAAGGTGATCCCTGTCGTTGCCTCTGTAGCCATGGCAAAAAGGCTGACAAGGATGGGCGTGACGGCTCTGATTGCGGAAGGCGGGGAAAGCGGCGGACATGTTGGGGAGCTGACTACGATGGTTCTGGTTCCCCAGATATGCGATGCTACGGATCTGCCGGTGATCGCTGCGGGCGGTATTGCTGACGGCAGGGGCGTGGCGGCGGCGCTGATGCTTGGCGCGTGCGGCGTACAGATGGGTACACGCTTTTTAAGCGCTGAGGAGTGTACCATTCACCCGTCCTATAAGGAAAAAATAATAAAGGCCACCGACCTGTGTACAATGGTGACAGGAAAGAGGTTGGGACATCCTGTGCGCAGTCTCCGTACCCCGTTTGCCAGGGATTATTCCAAAGCGGAATACGGCGGGATGCCGGATGAGGAGTTGGAAGCGCTTGGAACAGGGGCGCTCAGGCTGGCCGTGCAGGAAGGAGACAATGAAAAGGGATGCTTCCTTGCGGGACAGATTGCGGCAATGGTGAAAAAAGAGCAGCCTGCCGCTGAGATTGTAAGAGAAGTAATGGAAGAAGCAGAACCAATCTTAAGGAGGGCAGCGTCATGGGTAGAATAGCATTTGTTTTTTCCGGTCAGGGAGATCAGTATCCGGGGATGGGAAAAGACCTCTATGAACAATATGATGCTGCCAAAAATGTTTTTCAGATATGCGAAGAGATCCGACCCGGGACAATGGCACAGTGCTTTCAAGGGACGGAGGAAGAACTGAAAGAGACAAAGAATACGCAACCCTGTCTGTTTGCTATGGAACTGGCGGCGGAGGCGGTTCTTTTGGAAAAAGGGATCAGACCGGAGATGGCAGCAGGATTTTCTCTTGGGGAAGTCAGTGCGGCAACGGCAGCAGGAATATTTGACTGCCAAACAGGATTTCGTCTGGTCATCCGCCGTGGTGAGCTGATGCAGCAGGCGGCGGAGCAGCATGAAACGTTTATGGCGGCTGTTGTGAAGCTGCCGACGGATACGGTAAAGGAAATATGCAGTCAGTTTGAGGGAATCTATCCCGTGAATTACAACTGTCCCGGACAAGTTACAGTTTCAGGATTGAGCGAACGCCAGCAGGAGTTTTCCCAGTGTGTTAAAGATGCCGGCGGTCGTGCTATCGTGCTGAAGGTAAAGGGCGCATTTCATTCTCCTTTTATGCAGGAGGCGTCTGCAGCTTTTGCAGAAGAACTGAAAAAGGCGGAGATAAAAAAGGGGGAGATCACCCTTTATTCTAATATGACTGCAAAGCCTTATACGGAGGATGTGGCAGGCTTGTTATCCAAGCAGATCTGTTCACCGGTAGAATGGGAAATGATCATCCGCAGCATGATTGCGGAAGGAATCGATACGTTTATTGAGATCGGACCAGGCAAGACGCTTTCCAACATGATCAAAAAGATCGACGACAGCGTGAAGGTATATGCGGTCGCGGAGATGGAAACGCTGCTTGCGGATCTGACGTAAATATAGGTATCAGGTAACTGAGAGAAAGGTATGGTTAGTGTGAGAAGAACTTCTAGCTGCTCGTAGCAAAGGCTACTTCGCAGAGAAGTTCTAAGTCTCACACCGAAAAACGCAAAGCAAACTTGTTTGCTTTTGAAGCGGCGTTTTTCATATCTATATTAAGTCGCAGCAAAACTGCGATATGGAGGATTAGTATGAAGGGAAAAGTTGCGATCATTACAGGAGCTTCCCGGGGGATCGGTGAGGCGGTAGCATATAAATTGGCTTCTCTGGGGGCGGATATCGCGGTGATCTATGCGGGCAATACTGCCGCTGCGGAAAAGGTCTGCGAGAAATGCAAGACAGAGTATGGTGTGACAGCGAGACCTTATCAGTGCAATGTTGCTGAGTTTGAAACTGTGAAAGATACGGTAGAACAGATCAAGCAGGATTTTGGTACATTTCATATACTGGTCAATAATGCCGGGATCACAAGGGATAAACTGGTTGCCATGATGAAAGAAGATGATTTTGACGCGGTGCTGGATACGAATTTAAAAGGCGCGTTTCATATGATACGCCACTGCACCGGTACTTTCCTGCGTAACAAAGAGGGCTGCATTATCAATATTTCCTCGGTATCCGGATTGATCGGCAATCCCGGACAGAGTAATTATGCAGCTTCCAAGGCAGGACTTGTAGGATTGACGAAGTCCGTGGCAAAGGAACTTGCACCGAAGGGGATCCGTTGCAATGCCATTGCGCCGGGATTTATCAAGACGGATATGACGGATGATCTGGCGGACAATCCGCTGCTTCAGATGATCCCATTAGGGAAAATGGGAGAGCCGGAGGATGTGGCTGATGCTGTCGCTTATCTGGCCGGCGCAAAGTATGTCACCGGAGAAGTGCTGCGGATCGACGGCGGTATTGCAATGTAGCATGTTGGGACAAACAAAATAGTAGAAGGTGAGGAATATAATATGAGCGAACTTAGGAGAGCAGTGATCACGGGAATGGGAGCGATCACGCCCATCGGAAACAGCGTCAGTGAAACATGGGAGAGCATGAAAGCGGGAAAGAACGGTATTGCGCCCATCACACAATTTGACACAACGGATTACAAGGCAAAGCTGGCGGCAGAAGTAAAAGATTTTGATCCGCTGCTTTATCTTGAAAAAAATGAAATTCTCCGTACAGACCGTTACGCGCAGCTGGCAGTCGGCGCGGCACAGCAGGCGGTGGAGGAAAGCGGAATCATGGGGAAGGTAGAGCCGGAAAAATTTGCCGTTTATTTTGGAAGCGGCATCGGCGGGATCAATACCTTTGAAGTGGAGCATACAAAATTGATGGAAAAAGGTCCCAGAAGGGTTTCGCCGTTGTTTATCCCGATGCTGATCACGAATATGGCATCCGGTATGATTGCGATCCGTCACGATTGCCGTGGTGAGGCCATGCCTGCCGTAACAGCATGCGCTTCCGGTTCCAATGCCATCGGCGAGGCGCTGCGTCTGATCCGTCATGGATATGCGGACGCAGTTATTACCGGAGGATCGGAATCCACGATCTGCGCAACGGCGGTTGCAGGATTTGTCAATATGCAGGCACTGTCGGTATCAGAGGATGCCAATGCGGCATCGCTTCCATTTGATAAGAGAAGAGGCGGTTTTGTCATGGGAGAAGGCGCGGTCGCGTTTGTTCTGGAAGAATATGAGCATGCAAAACAGCGAGGGGCGAAGATTTATGGCGAGGTCTGCGGCTATGGCGCGACTTGTGATGCACATCATATTACTGCACCTCATCCTGATGCAAGAGGCGGCGCGCAGGCAATGAAGGACGCCATGAAGGAGGCAGGATACCATGATGGGGAGACTGTTTATGTCAATGCCCACGGAACAGGCACCCATATGAATGACGTATGTGAGACGATAGCCATCAAGAAGGCGCTGGGCGAGGAGGCTGCACGTAAGGCATATATCAGCTCGACAAAGTCAATGACAGGACATATGCTTGGGGCGGCTGGCGCAGTAGAAGCTTTGGCATGTATCCTTGCTTTGCAGGAGGGGATCGTTCCGCCGACAATCAATCTGAATGAGCCGGATGAAGAATGTGATCTGAATTATGTGCCGAATACTGCTGTAAAAGCAGATATTGATATTGCATTATCCAATTCGCTGGGATTTGGCGGACATAATGCATGTCTTGCATTCCGTAAAGTATAATATTCTGGGGAAACGCTTTTATCAGCGTTTCCCTTTATATTAAATTGGCAGAAAGGTATAAGTTATGAATAGAGAACAGATCATGGAGATCCTTCCGCATCGCGATCATATGCTGCTTTTGGATGATGTGGAGGAACTGGATGGCACAGCGGTAGGTCATTATAAAGTAAGAGGCGATGAATTCTTTTTGCAGGGACATTTTCCCGGAAATCCCATCGTACCGGGGGTAATCTTGTGTGAGATCCTGGCACAGTCCGCCTGCGTATTGATGAAGGATGCTATGGAGGAGGGAAAGCTTCCGGTATATACGGGGCTGAATAATGTTAAATTCCGTTCCCCGGTAAAACCCGGAGATACGATAGAAACAAGGTGCAGTATAAAAAGGGCGAAACATCCTTTTTACTTTGCGGAAGGAAAAGTTATGGTGGGCGACAGGATGTGCGTGTCGGCTGAATTTTCCTTTGCCATTACGGAAACTTCATAAGCGAACTTGTTCGCTTTTCGTGTTTCAACCGGATTTAATCCGCAGCAGAGCTGCGATATAGGAGAAAATAGGAAAGAGGTACAGTTTGCTATGAGCATATATCGTCAATTTTGCCAGGAAGTTTTGGAGGAAAACGGCAGTCTGAAGGAGATAAAGCTACAGTATCCTGATCAGTTTAATTTTGGATACGATGTCGTGGATGCAGTGGCGGAGGCGACTCCGGAGAAACGGGCGCTTGTCTGGTGCAATACGGAGAACGAAGAGGATGTATTTACCTTTTCCGATATCAGAAAATACAGCAACCAGATTGCCAATGTTCTGGAACAGTCAGGTTTAAAACGCGGTGACAGGGTCATCGTTGTGCTGAAACGTCATTACGAATATTGGTTTACAGCCATAGCATTACATAAATTAGGAATTGTGCTGGTGCCGGTAACGCATATGCTGACAGTGTATGATTTTGTTTACCGGATCAGTTCGTCAAACGTGGATGCCATCATCTGCACACCCCAGGATGGGGTTCCGGAAAAAATTAAAGAGGCTCTAAAAGAGACGGGGACAGACTGTATTCTGTGGAGTGTCCAGTCAGAGGTTGAGGGATTCCGCAACCTGACTGAGGAGATGAAAAACGCGGATACGGATCTCGTGCGCCATGAAACGAAGGTAACGGATCCTATGCTGATGTATTTTACTTCCGGTACGACAGGATATCCCAAGGGTGTGATCCATGATTTTTCTTATCCGCTGGCGCATATCGTGACGGCAAAATACTGGCAGCAGGCAGAAGACGACGGACTGCATTTTACCGTTGCGGAGACCGGCTGGGCAAAAGCATCATGGGGGAAGATCTACGGGCAGTGGCTTGTGGGCAGCGCAGTTATGGTATATGACTTTGATAATTTTGATCCTAAGCAGATTGTTGACATTATCAATCGGTATGGTGTCACATCTTTTTGCGCGCCGCCTACGATCTACCGTTATCTTGTAAGGAAAGGCATTGCTGATATGCCAAAGTTAAAGCACGCGTCTACAGCGGGAGAGGTGCTTGCGCCTGAGATCATCCGGCGGTTTACAGAGCGTACCGGCATTCCGCTTTGTGAAGGATATGGACAGACGGAAACCACATTGCTGATCGGCAATTTTTATGGATCAGACCCTGTGGAAGGTTCTATGGGTACGCCGTCTCCTTTGTATCATATCGAACTCAGAAGCAGAGACAATACACCTGTTCCTGTTGGGGAGATTGGCGAGGTGGTCATCATTCCGCCGGAAAACGGAAAGCAGCCGGGGGTATTTTGTGCCTATCTTGATAATGAAGAACAGTATCAGCATGTTTGGAAAGGTGGCGTATATCATACCGGAGACGCCGCATATCAGGATGAAAACGGAAATTACTGGTTCCATGGAAGATTTGACGATATCATTAAGACAGGCGGCTACCGTGTTGGACCCTATGAGATTGAAAACGTTCTGATGGAGCATCCGGCAGTCGTGGAGTGCAGCGTGATCGGTATCCCTGATCCATTCCGCGGTCAGGCGATCAAAGCCATCATCGTGTTGTCGGGGGGTTATGAGCCTTCTAAAGAGCTGGAACTGGAAATCAGGGATTTTACGAATAAAAAGCTTGCGGAATATAAGTGGATCCGTGTGATCGAGTTTGTTACGGAACTGCCGAAGACCATCAGCGGCAAAGTCCAAAAAACGGAATTACGAAGCAGAACTTAAAAATAAGATAATTGCAAAGAAAAGATTGGGGAAACACAATTCTTTATTATAATTTAAACACAAATAATTAAACAGGATGGAGGTATGATATGGAGACAAGAGAGATTATTTTGGAAGGAAAGACATCCTTGGGCGTGGAATTTGGCTCTACCAGAATCAAGGCAGTTCTGATTGATGAGAATGGGACGCCTCTTGCATCAGGCAGCTATCAATGGGAGAATCAATATGTGGATGGTATCTGGACGTATGATCTTGAATTGGTCTGGAAGGGGCTTCAGGCATGTTATCAGGATCTTCTTACGGATGTAAAAAAGCAGTATGATGTGGAAATCACCAAGCTTGGCTCTATTGGATTTTCTGCCATGATGCATGGTTATATTGCGTTGGATAAGGACGATAAACTTCTTGTACCGTTCAGAACATGGAGAAATACCATGACGGAAGAAGCTTCGGTCAAATTAACCGAGGAGTTTCACTATAATATACCCCAGAGGTGGAGCATTGCCCATCTTTATCAGGCAATTTTAAACCGGGAAGAGCATGTAAAGGATATTGCTTATCTTACCACCCTCGCAGGTTATGTACACTATAAACTGACCGGTAAAAAAGTTCTTGGAGTTGGGGATGCGTCAGGAATGTTCCCGATTGATATTCAGACAGGGAATTATGACAAAAAGATGATTGATAGTTTTCATCAGTTGATCAGCGGTGAAAATCTGAGCTGGAAATTGGAAGATATTCTGCCGGAGGTTATGACGGCCGGAGAAGAAGCCGGTATCCTGACGCAGGAGGGCGCTGCGTTATTGGATGTCAGTGGTAAATTGGGTGCGGGAATCCCCCTGTGTCCGCCGGAAGGCGATGCGGGTACGGGGATGACGGCGACCAACAGTGTTGGTATGAGAACCGGTAACCTGTCTGCCGGCACAAGCGTATTTGCCATGATCGTACTGGAAAAAGAGCTTGCCGGAGTTTATCCGGAGATCGATCTTGTTACGACCCCGGATGGCGCACTGGTAGGTATGGTGCATTGTAACAACTGTACTTCTGATCTCAATGCATGGGTCGGTCTGTTTGCTGAATTTGCGGAGAGCATGGGCATTGAGGCTGATCAAAATAAACTTTTTACAACCCTTTTCAATAAAGCGATGGAGGGTGATGCCGATTGTGGCGGCATGATTTCCTACAATTACTTTTCGGGAGAGCCTGTGACAGGCTTTGAAAAAGGTGCGCCCCTGTTTGTCAGAAATGCGGAATCCGAATTGCATCTTTCCGACTTTATGCGTACGCATCTTTATTCTTCCCTTGCCGCGTTAAAGATCGGACTTGACCTTATGTTTATGAAAGAGGACGTAAAAGTGGAGCGGATGTACGGACACGGAGGCTTCTTTAAAACTAAGGGAGTAGGACAGCGGATTGCAGCGGCAGCNNGAATACTCCTATATCGGTTATGGAGACGGCCGGGGAAGGCGGTGCCTGGGGGATTGCCCTTCTTGCCGATTATATGTATGATAAGACAAGAAAGGGGAATAAGGAAAGCCTGCAGGATTATTTGGATCACAAGATCT
>DLOP01000043.1:12020-33554 GCA_002478505.1 Lachnospiraceae bacterium UBA7481 | reverse complement strand
AAGGATTTAATAAATTTATGACCCGGTATAAAGCAGGTCTATCTATTGAACGGGCTGCTGTGGATGCAATGGAGTCTGAATAGAAACAGGAGGGAGGAAGTTGTATGTTAGAGGAACTGAAAAAGCAGGTATGTGATGCCAACAGGATGCTGCCTAAGTATGGGCTTGTTACGTTTACATGGGGCAACGTAAGCGGTATTGATGCAGAAAAAGGACTTTTTGTTATCAAACCAAGCGGCGTGGAATATGATAAGCTTACGCCGGAGAATATGGTGGTAATGGATCTGGAGGGCAATCAGGTCGAAGGAAGCTATAAACCTTCTTCCGATACACCGACCCATTTGGAGCTTTACAAAGCGTTTCCGAAAATAGGAGGTATTGTACATACACATTCTTCCTATGCTACCAGCTGGGCGCAGGCAGGAAGGAATATCCCGTGTTATGGAACCACCCATGCAGATTATATATACGGAGATGTACCTTGTCTTCGCTGCCTGACGAAAGAAGAGATCGAAGAAGCTTATGAGACCAATACAGGCCTGCTGATCGTTAAGGAGTTCTGCCGCATGAAAAAAGATCCTATGGAAGTTCCGGCTGTTCTTTGTGAGAAGCATGGACCTTTTGCATGGGGAAAAGATGCCTTTGATGCGGTTCATAATGCGGTTGTTTTGGAAGAAGTTGCCAAAATGGCATATCGGACGGAGACGATTAATCCGGATGCCGCACCGGCGCCGGGAGAGCTTCAGGATAAGCACTATTTCAGAAAGCATGGGGCAAACGCTTATTATGGACAGTAAGAGTATCGAATGCAGAAAATATATTGTGGCGGATCAGAGTAAGATCATAGACTTTCTTTTTGAAGACACAACTGCTTCGGGATTAAATAAGATTGCGGATAAAGTGATAGCGGATCTGCACAAGATCTGCGGAAAAAGGGCAGGACGCAGGGGGCTTGCAAAGGATCCCGAAATGTGGGAACGGGAATCCGACCCCTGCGTGATATATGGCGTTCTGGGACAGAGCGCCATTCTTGCATATTTGGAAGAACATCATAAAATCTGTACGGAGGAGTTGCGGAAAAAAAGGGAGGCGTATGGATTTTTTTTGGTTGAAAATCCCTTAGGCAATATTCCATGGAGTCTTATCATAGCCGGTAGTGACAAAAGAGGGGCGATTTACGGCCTTTTTCATATCTCAGAGCTGCTTGGCGTTTCGCCCTATGTGAACTGGTCTGAAGTACAGCCTGCCAGAAGATCGGAAATTGTTCTGGATCAGGAAGCGCAGTGTATATCAAAAGAACCCTCCGTTGAATACAGAGGTTTTTTCATCAATGATGAATGGCCTTCCTTTGGCACCTGGTGTAATAAACGGTTTGGCGGTTTTAATGCGAAAATGTATGACAGCCTGTTTGAGGTGCTTTTGCGGCTGAAGGGGAATTATCTGTGGCCTGCCATGTGGTCCGCATCCTTTGCGGAAGACGGTCCGGGGTTAGAGAGCGCAGAATTGGCGGATGAATATGGTATTGTTATGGGGCTATCCCACCACGAGCCCTGTCTGCGCCACGGAGAAGAATACAGCCGCCTTAGGGGAAAAGATTCCCCTTATGGGGATGCATGGGATTTTCAGGTAAACCGGGAGGGGATCATACGTTTTTGGAGAGACGGTCTAAAACGGAACGGACATTTGGAAAATATTATTACCATTGGAATGCGGGGAGAAAGGGATTCTGCTATTATGGGCAAAGAAGCCTCTCTGGAAGATAATATACGGCTGCTTAAGGACGTTATCAGAGAGCAGCATACCCTGATAAGAGAATGTGTTGATCCCGATTTGAAAAAAGTACCCAGAATGCTGGCTCTTTATAAGGAGGTTGAACCTTATTTCTATGGTGATGAAAAGACTGTGGGACTGATAGAAGAGGATGAAATAAAAGATGTAATACTGCTGCTGTGCGATGATAATCACGGATATCTGAGAAGCCGGCCGTGGGGAAAAATGCGGGAGCATGAAGGCGGATATGGTATGTATTATCACTTTGATTATCATGGTGAGCCGGTTTCCTATGAATGGGTCAATTCCACCTATCTTCCCTGTGTCTGGGAACAGATGACCAACGCGTATGAAACCGGTATTCAAAAGCTCTGGATCGTTAATGTAGGTGATTTGGCATTTCAGGAGTTTCCGCTGAATTATTTTATGGATCTGGCTTATGATTATGAACGCTATGGAATCCGGCATCCCAATGAAACACGTAAATACACAAGAGAATGGATCGACCGGCAGTTTGCCCATGTCTTTTCAAAGCAGGATCGGGAAATGCTTGAGAAGATCATAACAGAATACAGCCGCCTGAACCATAACCGCAGACCGGAGCATTTGAATGAAAAAATATATGCGGTAAATCAAAACCGGGAAGCGGAGCAAATGCTGAAACGAGCGAAAACATTGATGGCGGAATGTCAGGAATTGATGGATCGCTGTACCGAAGCGCAGATGCCCGCATTTTATGAACTGGTATATTATAATGTGATGGCATCCATGAATTTGCTGTGTATGTGGCTTTATCGCGGCTTCAATCATTATCTCGCGGGAAAGGGCGCTGTCGCTGCCAATGAATGCGGACGTCTTATGGAGGAGTGTTTAAAAAGGGATGCCTGTTTCAAACAGGAATTCCACACTCTGTTAAACGGTAAATGGGATGGATTTGCGGAGGCAAGACATATCGGATTTGAAAATTGGAATTCGGAGGAATCACACAATCCGGTGCTTGAAACAGTATTTCCCATTGAGGATGAACGGATCGTTGTAGGTGTATGCGGCGATGAACGGACAACTACCGGAGAAGAGTGGACCGGAAAAAAACTGTTTATCAATGATTTCCTTCATCATGGCGTCAGGCAGGCTGCCTTTTATCTGGCGCTTGCAAGCAAACGTGAAGTGGATTACTCTGTGGAATGCGGATCTGACTGGTTATGGATCTCAAAAGATCAGGGAACGCTCAGCGGACAAAATCCGCTTGCGGTGATTGACGTTTCTTATGATCCGGAGCAATTTGGATCGGAGCAGGAGACAAAAGAGAGGACGGATGGAGTCATTCATGTTGTTTATGGCAATGCGGATGTTGAAATTGTTGTAAAAGCGCCGCCTTTATTGCCTGGACCGGAACGGGATGTACCTGTCTTTGTGGAAGCCGGAGGAACTGTGTATATGGAGGCGGTTCATTACAGCGCAAAGAAGGAAGGTCAGGCAGGCTGCTTTTTGGAATTAAAGGATCTGGGAAAGAATAGAAGCGCAATGGCAGCATTTCCCGCCCAAAAGGATTTCTCGACGGAAGATGATATATGGCTCGAATATGAATTTTATATATGGGAAGAGGGAGAATACGATCTGATCTTTGAACTCGAACCGGCGAATCCGGCAAAATTCGGAGGAGATATCAGCATCTGTTATGAATTTAACGGGCAGGGAATACAGAAAAAAAGCGTTCTGGAAAACGGATATATGGCAGGTGTGTCTCTGCAATGGGCACAGGAGGTCATGAACCATGTCCGTAAGGTTTCGACTCCTGTGACTTGCAGAAAGGGAGAAAACAGGATCCGTTTTTACGCCGCCGGTTGTGAAAATGTGCTGGAAAGGATCTGTCTGGAGAGAAAAGGCGGCAGTCCCGATACCTCTTATCTGGGCGCGAAAGAAAGCTTCCGGATGTAAGCGTCAAAAAACCATCAGTGCAGAAACCGGAAGGATTTGATTTCCGCCGTACCTTCTCCGCGGTAGGTAAGATACAGGGCGTTGATTCCGTCCGGTATTGCGCAGTCAGAACGGTATGCTTCCCAGATAGTTGAGTGTTTCATTTTAAGGGTTGCGAGAACCGGTCCGTTTATCCGGGTCTTTACCTCAAAGAAGCCGGTTGCGTAACCGCGGGCATTTACCACGATCTCCTTTACGTTGCGGCAGTCAAAATATTTAAAACCGATGGTGGCGCCATCCGTGATATGGGCTACATATCCGGGATTTTCGTCGCCGTCTTTCCCTTCCTGGGTGATCCAGGGAACATTTGCTCCGCCTACATAGATCTCGTTATCTTCAGTAAACATATTACATGCGATATAAGCCGGATATTCATCCCGGTCATTCAGCGCTCCCTGATTTAAACCGCAGGAAGTGATCTCGCTTTGGGAGATGCTTCCGTCTTCCTGAAAGGTTACCGGTTCGGCACAGCCTTGTCGGGAGTACCATATGTTTAATGTCTGACGGTGATAAAATATGTATCGCTGACTGCCGATCTCCACAAGGCTTCCGTGATTATTGCCTGCAAAAGCGGCAGGCTTATCGGCAGGCTTGTAGGAATCAATGTGCAGATCCGCGTTACTGACAATTACGCCGCCGTACCGAAAAGGACCTTTCGGGGAATCAGAAATGGCATAGCATAATTCATGCATTACTTCTGACGAATAAATGAAATAATATTTCCGGTCAAAGCATCGAATGGAAGATGCTTCAAAAAACGCGTGGTTTTCAAATTCCGTTCCCTGACTGTAGGAGCTTCCCGGGACAACGATTTTCGGCGCTTCCAAAACAGTGAGCATATCCTGATCCAGTACGGTAAGCATTGCCCCGCTTCTGGATTTATCTCCGATTCCACAGAAACCGGTATAAAGGTAAACTTTATTATCCACAAGGATCACGCCCGGATCAAACTGCGGTTCATCGGTTTCCTTTTCCCCCAGTCTTGTTCCGTCCTTGTAATGAACATATCCAAGAAATTCATATTTTCCGGCAGGAGTATCACATACGGCAACAGATACAATGGAGATCCTGTCAAGTACATAGTACAGATAATACCTGCCGTCAGACCCTTTTACTACGTCAGGCGCGTAAAGACACATATCGTTGTTCTTATTTTCGGGATCATCCTGCCTTGTATAGATGACGCCCTCGTATCGCCAATTACCCAGATCGTCAACAGGAGCGGACCAGCAGACATAATCATTCAGGCAGAATGCATGACCGCGGAACCGGTCGTGGGAGCCGTAGACATATACGCGTTCGCCGAATACATAAGGTTCTCCGTCGGGAATATATTCCCATGACGGGAGATAGGGATTGAAAGCCTGTTTCTTTCCGTTTTTGTTTTTCTTTGTGATTTGTTTGATCATAAAATCGCCAAAGGCATCGTTTTGTACGGAAGCCTTAGAGCCTGATTTTGTAAAATGCATTTCATTCTTAGCATCTTTTGTATAAGGAAGCCATTGCTCCATGGGTGATCCGTCTGCGTCTTTGCCGTTTGGATCTCCGTTTTTAATAAAATTTGTCAGATAATTGCACATTTGCCGGGCAAGATCATAATGCCTTCCGGTAAATGGTCTGTATGATCCGGCAAGCGTTTCAAAAAAGAACCAAAGATCAACAGAGTGGAATGTGCCGGGATCATCTTCCCCCGGAATATCCGGTTCAAAACAATAGTAGTAGGTATTGGCGCGTGTCCCGGAAAAACCGCTTTTTACAGAATATTCAATGGAATTGCAGCGGGCATATCCATAGGCATCTTTAGCCTTTGCCTCCTTTGTGGAAAGGAAGTATTCCGCATCCTCGCCAAAATATTGTTCCGCCTTCCGAGACAGTTCCTCTTCGCTGTCCGCTTTGATGTAAGTCTTAAATTCATCTCCTGTATTGCCCGCCATGAGAGGGATGTGATTATGTTTCCCTTCAAGGAGGCGGCTAAACGGATCCTCCTCAATGAGATATCCGTCCAACACCGGAGCGAATCTCGGATGATTACGGACAAATTTCTGATAGGAATCTCTTAACACAAAAGCGTCGATCTGTCTGGCTTCTTCCAGCGAAGAGACTCCGAGAGAAGCAAAAAACTGTCTGCCGAGTTCTTCACCATAAGCAAGCGGCTGGGGGACGATAAAAGTGTCGGGTTCATATGGCGGACGGATCATACCGCTTAAAATAACCGCTTTATGGATAAGATCCTTTGATCTATTGCTTGTGATATGGGAAAGGACGCTGGCGCCGCCTGCAGACTGACCCGCAAGAGTAATATTGTCAGGATCTCCGCCAAATGCGCCGATATTTCTTTTGACCCATTCAAGTCCCGCAAGCTGGTCAAGAAGACCGAAGTTGGCAGGGGCGTCAGGGTTCTCCTTTGTTATCTCAGGGTGCGCAAGAAAGCCAAGGGCTGCAAGGCGGTAGTTGATGCTGACAACGACCACGCCTCTCTTGGCAATATTTTCACCGTTAAATTCCATTTCGGAGGTATATCCCCATTGGAACCCGCCGCCAAAGATCCATACAAGTACCGGCAGCTTGTCTTTATCGCTGTCTGCGCCTGTCCACACATTCAGATAAAGGCAGTCCTCGTTCATTTCTATGTCAGGGTCCACATGCCATTCGCGGCTGTAGAGATCAGTGCCGAGACCGGGGGTATCCTGAACGGAAATCGGTCCAAAAGAATAGGCATTCTTTATGCCGCTCCAATTCTCACATGGCTGCGGCGCTTTCCATCTGTTTTCCCCAACCGGGGGAGCGGCAAAAGGTATCCCCTTAAATGCCGTAATTCTGGTGTTGTTGCCGGAAAGTCCACGGACGAGACCATTTTCTGTCATAACTACTTTAAGCATATCTATATTATCTCCTTATATGTTTTTTCTTTTTAAATGTTTTCAGATGTCTGCAAAAAAATGCTCTATTTGTTCTGTTCCATCATTTCATTTTTCAGAAGTAAATGAAACCGACAAATTATAGTAAAACACATTACAAATTATAGATAATAATTTATACTTGTTGATTTTGACTTAAGGCAATGTAATATACATATTAAAAGTGGATAATTTTATTTTATTTATAGATGATTGTATCATAATGATGTATAATGATCGTATAGATGAATCATCCGGGTGATCTGAAGAATGAGAAAAGTAATGAGACAGATCTTATCAAAGAAATTAAATTAAAGTGAGATTAGGGAAATCAGGAGGCTTCGGAATGAAAAAGTACAAGCATATCGTTAACCCGGATAAGAAAATGGGACATATTAATCCGGAAACACAGGGGCATTTTTCCGAACATCTGGGAAGATGCATTTACGAAGGGATATATGTGGGTGAAAATTCGGATATTCCTAATAAAAATGGTATGAGAACAGATGTTGTCGAAGCATTAAAGGAAATGAAGCTTCCCGTACTCAGATGGCCCGGCGGCTGCTTTGCGGATGAATATCATTGGATGGACGGCATTGGCGACAAGGCTTCAAGAAAAAAGATGATCAATACAAACTGGGGCGGCGTCGTTGAGGATAACAGCTTTGGTACTCATGAGTTTATGGAACTTTGCGAACAGCTGGGCTGCAAAACATATGTAAATGGCAATGTAGGAAGCGGAACCGTCCGGGAGATGAGCGAGTGGGTAGAGTACATGACCTTTTCCGGGGTATCTCCCATGGCGGACCTTAGGAAGAAAAACGGGCGTGAAGAGCCGTGGACGGTAGATTATTTTGGCGTCGGCAATGAAAGCTGGGGCTGCGGCGGTAATATGCTGCCGGAATATTACGCAGATCTGTTCAGGCATTACCAGACCTTTGTAAGAAATTATAATCCGGAAAAAAAGATCAAGAAGATCGCTGTTGGCCCGTCTGATAAGAATTATAATTGGACGGAGGTCCTTTTGAATAAGTGCTTTCAGGGAGAAGGGCAATTCCCGCAGAATTACGGATATATGAACGGTCTTTCCCTTCATTATTATACGCTTCCCTATGACTGGAGCAAAAAAGGCGCCGCTACGGGCTTTAATGAAAAAGAGTGGTATATGACGCTTAGCAAGACCCTTTTTATGGATGAGTTACTCACCAAACATTCCGCCATCATGGATCGTTATGATCCGGAGGAAAGGATAGGGCTTATTGTAGATGAATGGGGAACATGGTATGATGTGGAGGAGGGTACGAATCCCGGATTCCTGTATCAGCAGAATACCATGAGGGACGCGCTTGTTGCAGGCATTAACCTGAATCTCTTCAATAAACACTGCAGAAGGGTTCATATGGCCAATATCGCGCAGGTCGTAAACGTCCTTCAGGCAGTCATCCTTACGGAAGGCGAACAGATGCTGAAAACGCCGACTTATCATGTATTTAAGATGTACAGCGCGCATCAGGATAACGAGCTGCTTGAGAGCAGCATAGATACGAAGCAGATTGGTATTGAAGAACAGTATATGGTGCCTAATCTCTCAGAGTCGGCATCGGTTGCTGAGGATGGCAGGATACATATTACGATCACGAATCTTTCCATATCTGAGGATTACGAGATCGAAAGCAATCTTCTCGGCAGGGAGATCAAGGGAGTGAAAGCGGAGATCGTAACAGGTAAAATGGATGCCCATAATACCTTTGAGGACAAAGAAAATGTTAAGACAGTTCCCTTTGACGCGGTCAGGGCAGATCAGGATAAGCTGATCTATGTGATTCCTGCCTGCAGCGTACTGCATATAGAAGTTGAAGTTTGATTTATGGAACAGAAAATATGTAAAAGGTGTCTGATCCGGGAATTGGGCGAAGAAAACTATCATAAAATGATAGGACAATATATCGAGATATTTGATAAATCGGAACGGGCATCCGACGAACTGACGGAAAACAGGCTTTCAATTTGCAGGGAATGTGATAAACTAAATGCAGGGACCTGTTTAGCCTGCGGGTGTTATGTGGAGATACGGGCAGCAATCAGAAAGACGCGTTGCCCATATAAAAAATGGTAGTAAAACAGACATATAAATTTAGGGAGGATAGCAATATGTATTACATAGGTGTTGATTTGGGAACGTCTGCGGTGAAATTACTGCTGATGGCTCATGACGGAAAGATTGAGAATATCGTATCAAAAGAGTATCCCCTTTACTTTCCGCAGCCGGGCTGGTCGGAACAAAAACCTGAGGATTGGTATAGTCAGGTCATGGCAGGCATTAAAGAACTGATCAAGGATGTTGACAAGAGTCAGATCGCAGGGATCAGTTTTGGCGGTCAGATGCATGGACTTGTGATCCTTGATGAAAATGATAATGTGATCCGTCCTGCAATCCTTTGGAACGATGGCCGTACAACAAAGGAATGTGATTATCTGAATAATGTGATCGGAAAAGAAAAGCTTTCCGCATATACGGCTAATATTTCTTTTACCGGATTTACGGCGCCAAAGATTCTTTGGGTAAAGAATAATGAACCGGAAAATTTTGCAAAGATCTGTAAGATCATGCTTCCTAAGGATTATATTGCGTATAAGCTTTCCGGCGTTCACTGCACTGACGTATCGGATGCGTCCGGTATGCTTATATTTGACGTAAAGAACAGATGCTGGTCAAAGGAAATGTGCGAGATCTGCGGCATCAATGAGAGCCAGCTGGCAAAGATCTATGAAAGCTATGAAACTGTGGGAACAGTGCTTCCGGAGATTGCAAAAGAGCTTGGTATTCCGGAAAGCTGCAAGGTAGTGGCCGGTGCCGGTGATAATGCTGCGGCAGCAGTCGGTACCTGTACGGTAGGTGATGGAAGCTGTAATATTTCCTTGGGAACAAGCGGAACGATCTTTATTTCTTCTAAGAATTTTGGCGTTGATAAATTCAATGCTTTACATGCTTTTGCCCACGCGGACGGACACTATCACCTTATGGGCTGCATGCTCTCCGCGGCAAGCTGCAATAAGTGGTGGATGGATGAGATCATCGGAACGAAGGATTATGCGGAGGAGCAGAAGAAGATAGAAAAACTTGGTGAAAATCATGTTTATTTTCTGCCCTATCTTATGGGTGAGCGTTCACCCATCAATGATCCGCTGGCCAGAGGAACATTTATCGGTCTTACCATGGATTCCACGAGAGCGGATATGACTCAGGCGGTTTTGGAGGGAGTCGCTTTTGCGCTTCGCGATTCTTTTGAAGTTGCAAAGGCGCTTGGGATCGAAATAAAGCGGACAAAGATCTGTGGCGGCGGAGCGAAGAGCCCCTTGTGGAAAAAGATGATCGCCAATATCTTAAATGTTAAGGTGGATGTGATCGAATCAGAGGAAGGACCGGCGCTGGGAGGCGCTATGCTGGCGGCTGTGGCCAATGGGGAGTTTGAGAGTGTGGAAGCAGCAGCGGAAAAAATTGTTAAAATTGTGGATACGATAGAGCCGGAGCCGGAACTTGTAAAGAAGTATGAGGAAAGATATGAGCAATATAGGGCAATCTATCCTGCATGTAAAGAACTGTTTCAGAAAATCCAATAAAAATGATACGGGTATCAGTGAGAAAGGAGTAAGAGCATGACAATTTATGACGTGACAGACGAAAGATTTTCGAGGTATGGAAAGATCGTAAAGAATATTGATTTTTCTGACCTTGTAAAAGCATTAAACGAAAAGACCCCTTTGCCGGAGGGATGCGCTTATGAACCGAGCGTGGATGTTTTGGAGGAGCTTCCTGTTTTTGAGGAGCTTAGCGTAAAGACATATGGAGAAATGCCGATTCAAATCGGTTACTGCAATGGGCATAATGAACTGTTAAACGCCCTTGAATATCACAGGGATTCGGAAATCAATGTTGCGGCAACGGATGCAGTCCTTATGCTTGGTAAACTGGAAGACGTATCGCCGGAGTTCACGTATGATACATCGAAAGTTGAGGCATTTGCCGTTCCGGCAGGTACGGCTGTTGAATTATACGCAACAACCCTTCATTACGCGCCATGCGGCGTCGGCGGAAAAGGCTTCAAGGTGGGAATCGTTCTTCCGAAGGGTACGAATCTTCCTCTTGATAAGACACATGGCGGATGGGAAGACAGCCTGATCACTGCAAAGAATAAATGGCTGATCGGACATCCGGAGGGTGGTCTTGCAGAAGGTTCACATATTGGATTGACCGGTAAGAATTTGAATATCAATGAGTAAAATTAAAAAATAAAATAAAAAATAAAGATGCGGCAGTCCCGCAAGAAGGAGGAAGTAAAAATGAGTAACGCGCCAAAGGTTAAGATTGGTATTGTAGCGGTATCCCGCGACTGTTTCCCGGAGAGTCTTTCCGTGAACAGAAGAAAAGCATTGGTGGATGCTTACAAAGCTAAGTATAATGCTGACGACATCTATGAGTGCCCTGTTTGTATCGTGGAAAGTGAGATCCATATGGTTCAGGCCCTTGAGGATGTTAAGAAGGCAGGATGTAATGCACTTTGTATTTATCTTGGGAATTTCGGTCCGGAGATTTCCGAGACGTTACTGGCAAAGCATTTTGAAGGCCCGAAGATGTTTGTGGCGGCTGCAGAGGAATCCCAGGCAGATCTTTTGGACGGACGAGGAGATGCGTACTGCGGTATGTTAAATGCGAGCTACAATTTAAAGCTTCGTAATATAAAGGCGTATATCCCGGAATATCCGGTAGGCACTGCTGCTGAATGTGCAGATATGATACATGAATTTGTGCCCATCGCACGTGCTGTAGATGCTCTTGCAAACCTTAAGATCATCAGCTTTGGACCAAGACCTCTCAACTTCCTTGCCTGCAACGCTCCTATTAAGCAGCTTTATAATCTTGGCGTTGAAATCGAGGAAAACTCAGAGCTGGATCTTTTCGAAGCATTTAATAAACATGAGAATGATCCCCGTATCCCGGAAAAGGTTAAGGAAATGGAAGAAGAGCTTGGCTCAGGTAATTGCAAACCAACCATTCTCCCGAAGCTTGCACAGTATGAGTTGACGCTTCTTGACTGGGTCGAGGCTCATAAGGGTTACAGAAAGTACGTTGCAATTGCCGGTAAGTGCTGGCCTGCTTTCCAGACGCAGTTTGGCTTTGTTCCATGCTATGTTAACAGCCGTCTGGCGGGTATGGGTATTCCGGTATCCTGTGAGGTGGATATCTATGGATGTCTTTCAGAGTATATAGGATACTGCATTTCCGAGGATGTTGTTACGCTTCTTGATATCAATAACTCCGTTCCGGATGATATGTATAAGGAAGCGATTGAAAACAAGTTCCCTTATACGCACAAAGACACCTTTATGGGATTCCATTGCGGCAATACAAACACTAAGAAGCTTTCCTTCTGTGAGATGAAATATCAAAAGATCATGGCAAGAAACCTTCCGGTAGAAGTAACGCAGGGAACATTGGAGGGAGATATCGCGCCCGGAAAGATTACCTTCTTCAGGCTTCAGTCAACCGCGGACAATATCCTTCGCGCATATATTGCTAATGGCGAGGTATTGCCGGTTGCAACGAAATCCTTTGGATCTATCGGAGTATTTGCGATTCCGGAAATGGGACGTTTTTACAGGCATGTCTTGATTGAGAAGAATTTCCCGCACCATGGCGCGGTGGCTTTTGGACATTACGCAAAGGCGCTTTACGAAGTGTTTAAGTATGTCGGAGTAGATGTTGACGAGATAGGTTATAACCAGCCGGCAGGCGTTCGTTATCCGACAGAGAATCCTTTTGCATAAATGATATGCGTCTTAAATGTAAGAAAATAAACTAAAATAGGAGAGAAAAATGACTAATACAGAACTCCAAAAAACCGCAAATGAAATTCGTAAGGGTATCGTCACCGCGGTGCATAGCGCAAAAGCCGGTCATCCGGGCGGATCGCTTTCCGCTGCAGATATTTTTACATATCTTTATTTTGAAGAGATGAATATTGATCCTGCCAATCCGCAGATGGAGAACAGAGACCGTTTTGTCCTGTCTAAGGGACACGTTGCGCCGGGATTATATTCAACGCTGGCTAATAGAGGGTTTTTCCCGACAGAAGAACTTACGACTCTTCGTAAACTTGGTTCCAGACTGCAAGGGCATCCCTGTATGCAGGAGACGCCGGGGGTTGATATGTCCTCCGGCTCATTAGGGCAGGGATTTTCCGCAGCGGTGGGCATGGCTCTCAGCGCCAGACTTACGAAAAAGGATTACAGGGTATATGCCTTATGCGGAGATGGCGAGCTTCAGGAAGGACAGATCTGGGAGGCTGCTATGTTTGCCGGTTTTAGAAAATTAGATAACCTGGTTGTGATCGTTGATAATAACGGTCTGCAGATTGACGGAAAAATTGAGGAAGTTTGTTCGCCATATCCTATTGCTGATAAGTTTAAAGCGTTTAACTTCCATACGGTAGAGATCGACGGACACAACTTTGACGAAATCAGGGCTGCATTTGATAATGCGAGAAATACGAAGGGTATGCCTACTGCTATTATTGCAAAGACGGTAAAGGGCAAGGGTGTTTCCTTTATGGAGAATCAGGCTTCATGGCACGGAACAGCGCCTAATGATGAGCAGTACGCGCAAGCCATGGAAGATTTGAAGAAGGTAGGTGAACAGTATGTCTGATACAGTAAAGATAGCTACCAGAGAAAGCTATGGAAACGCGCTTGTAGAAGTAGGAGAGTCCAACGATAAGGTCTATGTTCTTGATGCGGATCTTGCCGGTGCGACCAAAACAGGAGTATTCAAGAAAAGATTTCCGGAAAGGCATATTGACTGCGGTATTGCAGAGGCGAATATGACAAGTATCGCTGCCGGAATGGCAACAACCGGACTGATTCCGTTTTGCAGCTCTTTCGCGATGTTTGCTGCCGGACGTTCTTATGAACAGGTAAGAAATTCCATAGGATATCCGCACCTTAATGTAAAGATTGGCGCTACTCATGCGGGCGTTACGGTAGGGGAAGACGGAGCGACTCATCAATGTAATGAAGATATTGCTCTTATGAGAACGATTCCGGGTATGGTTGTTATCGTCCCTTCTGATGATGTTGAAGCAAAGGCGGCTGTCAAGGCGGCTGTGGAGTATGTCGGTCCTGTATATCTGAGGTTTGGCAGAAGCGCAGTGCCTGTTATCAACGACAATTCGGATTATAAGTTTGAAATCGGTAAAGGCGTATATTTAAGAAAAGGAGAGGATGTTACTATTGTGGCAACCGGCGTCTGCGTCGCGGAAGCAATGGCTGCGGCAGATCTGCTGAAGGAAAAGGGGATTGATGCCGAGATTATCAACATTCATACGATTAAGCCGTTGGATCGGGATATTATTCTTGAGTCCGCAAAGAAAACCGGAAAGGTTGTTACGGTAGAAGAACATTCCGTAATCGGCGGACTGGGCAGTGCGGTTGCGGATGTGCTTGCCGAAACCGGCGCCGCGGTACTAAAGAAAATCGGCATTCAGGATGTCTTTGGAGAGTCAGGAACTGCTTCGCAGCTTTTACATCACTTTGGACTGGATGCGGAAGGAATCGTAAAGACCGTAAGCGAATTTATAAAATAACTTTATGGGTAAAAAGTATATGTTACAGGGCCTCCGTGCTTACGCTGGGGCCTTGTACTGTTTGAAGCGTAAATATGGTGGATAGCTGATGAATAAATGTATCAAACTGATTTTTGGCAAGATCTATAAAGAATTAAATAAATTAAAGCTGAATAAAAAGTTTGCGGTCTTGTATTTTTTTTGTGTGTTTATTCCATTGGTTATTACAGATTTTTTGATACTTAATATCGTATATGAAAAAGAAGTCAGCGAGAATCAGTCTGATATGGATTATGTAGCTTCATTGTATAAGAACAGCCTTTATAATCTCATGGCTTCGAATCAGATGTATGTTAATTCCGTCAATATGAACAGAAAGATTGATTCCTTTTTAAACACGGAATATGAATCTTCCTATGAATATTACGATCAATATTTTGCTCTGATAAACGATTCGTTTCTTTCTTCCCTTTCGGGATTGAACAGTGATAATATTTGTGTATATGCTGATAATGACAGTATTTTAGACAGCAGTTACTTTAAAAAGCTTTCAGTGGGCAGGAATTCCGTCTGGTATAAGATGTTTATGGACTCCGGAGAGGAAGAAGGGTTATATGTGTATTACGATGAAGATATTGTCAGTAATTCTCCGATTCAAAAACGAAGGATCTATTATATAAAAAGACTGAATTATTACAGAAACGGTTGTGAAAAGATAGCGGTCGTTGACAATGATCCCGCGGGTTTTCAGAGAGAGATGAAGGAGCTCAGTAACAGATACCCGATGTACATACGATATGAAAATTATGTTATATTTACCAACATGGGAGATGATATTATATATGTTGACGAAATCGATACGCAGAACAGAGATGCTTATGTGACTTATGTAAATCTTAAAAATACTACTTTTGAGATTGTGATATTGAATGACAGCGATATATTCTCCTTGATTTTGAAGGATCAGCAGAAAAGTATTTTGGCGATGGTCTTTTTTTCGGTTTTTTTCCCGTATTTTGCGATCAAACTGATCAACCATAGTATTATCATGAGGATCTTAGAGGTAGAAAAAGCTTTTACTAGGAGTTCCGGTAAATCATTTGACCGTATTGAAGATATTGACGGAACAGACGAAATTGCCGAAATGATGCGAAAATATAACGAAATGGTGGACGCCAACAATCATCTTATCAATATGGTCTACAAAAACAAACTAAAGGAACAGGAAAATGATATTGCGAGAAAGAATGCTGAGCTTTTAGCGCTGCAAAGCCAGATCAACCCGCATTTTCTTTTCAACGCTTTGGAAAGCATACGCATGCATTCCCTGCTGAAGGGAGAGACGGAGACCTCGGTCATGGTGGGAAAGCTGGCGCTTATGCAGAGACAGAATGTAGAATGGGGACAGGACTTTGTTACCATAAAGAAAGAGATGGAATCGATAGAGGCATATCTTGGCCTTCAAAGTTATCGTTTCAGCGAAAGGCTGAAATATGAAATTGACATGAATGAGGACTGCGCAGATTATCTGATTCCGAAGCTTACGGTCGTAACATTTGTTGAAAATGCCTGTGTTCATGGCATTGAACCGAAACAGGGACCGGGTTGGATCTTTGTCAGGGTCTATCGCAAAGATAAGTTTCTTTTTATTGAAGTAGAGGATACCGGCGGCGGCATGGGTGAGGATGAAGTCGGGGAGATGTTGAAAAATATCAACAATGTTTCCATAGAAACATTAAAAGGGAAAAAACACATAGGTATATTAAATGCATGTCTGAGGCTGAAAATGATCTCTTCCGATGAGGCAGAGATCCGGATCGACAGTGAAGAAGGGGTTGGTATGATCGTTGAGATAAAATTACCGCTTGATAAATTAGACAGGACTGAGGGGGATGGAACGTGTTAAAGGTATTGCTTGTGGATGACGAACCGTTTATTTTGCAGGGACTGCAGGTGCTGATCGACTGGGAAGCAGAGGGTTATGAGATCGCCGCCCTTATGCCCAATGGGAAGGATGCATATGATTATCTGAAAGAAAACGAGGTAGATCTGATCATTTCCGATATCCAGATGCCTGTGATGACGGGACTGGAGCTTTTGGAACGGATCCGGGCGGAAAAGATATCAAATGCAAAATTTGCCGTCCTTACCGGATATGACGATATCACATATGCCCAAAAAGCCATAAGAAGTAATAGTATGGATTATATCCTTAAGCCGGTTCAGAAGGAAAACATTCTTTCCCTGCTCAGAAAGGTTTCTAAGCTAAAAATAGAAAAAGATGTTCATGATGACAGACAAAGAAAAATGGAAGACGCATATCTTGCCAGAAACGTGATCGCGCTGCTTAAGGGCAAGTATGATGCGGACAATCTTGAATATGTCAAAAAGCATTTACTGCTTTCCGGTGATATCAGGTATGTCAATATAGAAGTTATCTCTGGGGGGGGGTATAACGAGGATGACGAGGATGATTCTGATCTGAGAGAATTGCAGCATCAGCTTTATCAGACCTGTTGTGAATCCCAGAAGGATAATATCAATCATTTTGTTTTTGATGTGTCTTATGATGACAGCAGTTATGACGTGGGGTTTATTTATTGTGATAATATGGCCACAAGGCGTGACCTTTCTGAAAAGGAATATTTTAACGCGATGATACAAAAGGTCGAGAATATCATGCGGAGACAGATCAAGATGACCTGCGGAAAAAAAGTGCCGGATATTCAGGCGATCGCGAAATCTTACAGTTCCTGTTGTATTCTAAACAGCGTAGGAGGATTTCACAATAAAAAGAAACTATATATATATGAAGAAGACGCGCAGATCGACGGAGAGCAGAATGCGGTGTTCCTATGCAAGTCCAGTATTGATAATCTGGTTTTGGCCATTAATGGTGGCGATAAAGCCGCTATGGATACCGCTATTGATGATTTGTTTGAGGAATTACGGGGAATCAGTGAAAAAGAGAATGCTAAAAATTTAAATATTAACTATCTGCTGTTCCAGCTGATCCATATAGCGTCGGAACAGGATGATAATGTGAATCAGGAAGAGGTGCTTCATTATATAGCTGAAAATTCATTTGATGAATCTATTACCCGGGGCGGCAGCCGGCATATGAAGAGATTTGCTTATGAATATTCAGAATATCTTTTAAGCCTTCGCAGAAATGTATCAAGAGGTTTGATCTTCAGTATAGAAAAGGATATTCAGGAACATTTTGATGAGAATATTACTTTAAAGAGTCTTGGCGATAAATATTATATCAATAGCTCCTATCTCGGACAGATCTTTAAGAAGACACATAACAATATGTCATTTAAGGACTATCTGACACAGATAAGGATCAACCATGCGGCAACACAGCTTCTGAATACTGACAAAAAAGTGCTTAAAATAGCGGAGGATGTGGGATACAAAGACTGTGATTATTTTATCCGTAAATTTATCGAATTAAAGGGATGTACGCCCTCAAAATACAGACGAAACAACAGCATACAATGATCTTTACCCGGTAAAATCCAGATCAATATCTTTAATTGGATTTTATCGGGGTTTATATTATAGTTTGTCGGGTTGTTATATTTGTGATATAAAATTATACTTTATATTAAAGTAAGTCGTAAAACGACAAAAAATAGGGAGGTTAATGTATGAAGTTTAAAAGAGTTTTAGCACTTTCGATGGCATGCATGCTTGGGATTGCAACGCTCGCAGGATGTGGCAAAACACCTACAGGCGGCACAACAAGCGATGGACCGATGGGTCTTGATACGGGAGCGACATTTGAGGAAGATCAGATCATTGATTATACCATGTTTATCGCAATGCCCGGATCCGAGATCAACGACGGTAACGAGATCCAGCAGCTGATCGCTGAGAAAACAGGTGTAAGAGTTAAGGAGACATGGCTGACAGGCCAGACGGCAGCTGAAGCTGTTGGTTCTATCCTTGCTTCCGGCGAGCTGCCTGACTTTATCGACGGCGGCGACGGTATGATGCAGCTTTACGATGCAGGCGTGCTTGTTCCGTGGGATGACTATATTGAAAAATATCCGAATATCAAGGAACTCTATTCAGATGTAGAGTGGGAAAGCTTCCGTCAGGATGACGGTCACATTTATTGGGCAAACATCTTTACCAATACATATGGCGAATCCCAGGCGACAAGTCATAATGATGAAGCTTTCTGGATCCAGTGCCGGGTTCTTGAGTGGGATGGATATCCTGAGATCAAAACATTAGATCAGTATTTTGATCTTCTTACAAGATACGCAGAGGCTAATCCGACGATGGAAGACGGTACGCCGGTCATTCCTTATACAATGCTTTGCGAAGACTGGAGATATTTCTGTATTGAAAACGCACCTGAGTTTTTGGCAGGATATCCGAATGACGGATCTGTTATCGTTGATGTGGACAACATGAAGATCGTTGATTACAATACGATCCCGGAAGCGAAGGAGTATTTCTCCATCCTTAACAGAGAGTATAATAATGGTATTATTGATAAGGAATTTGGTACACAGACATATGATGAGTATATTGCAAAGCTTTCTACAGGCCGCGTACTTGGTATGTGCGATCAGTGGTGGGATTTTGCATACACGGTTAACGATATCTTCATTCAGCAGAATCTTGATGATATCGGCTGCAATTACGTTCCTCTTGGACTTACGCTTGAAGAAGGTAAGGAACAGATGTGGCATATATATGGAGATACCCTTAACAATTCCTCCGGTGTTGGTGTAACAACAAGCTGTGCTGATCCGGACAGAGCGTTCCAGTTCCTTAACGATCTTCTTGATCAGGAAATCCATGATCTGAGATTCTGGGGCGTTGAAGGCGTTGACTATCTTGTAGATGAGAATGGTATGTATTACAAAACTCCGGAAATGAGAGACCAGTGGGCTGATTCTTCCTATCAGGCATCACACAGATGCGTATATTCTTACCTTCCTCAGTGGCTTGGAACAAGCCGTGACGGCAAGAATGCAATGCAGCCGCAGGAGCAGGAGTCAGAGTTCTTCGCAGGACTTGCAGAGCCGTTGGTAAATTGTTTTGAAGCATACGGCGCACATGGTTATCCTGATATGGTCGGTTCCGTAGAAAAAGAATTAGGTCCTTGGTTCCCGATGTATTCTTACTCCAATGCTATGACCACGGCAACTCCCGGTGGTGTTGCATGGACCAGAATGGGCGAGACAAAGCATGAATGGCTTCCTAAGGTCGTAATGGCATCGACAGCGGATTTCGAATCCACATGGAATTCCTACATGGAAGCTTACGCATCATGCAAGCCGGAAGATTTTATCGCAGAAATGCAGGAAGAACTTGAGAGAAGAGCTTCCGTAGGTCAATAATCAGCGATGCTGTAAAAGGTAATTAAGGTTTATGTTGCGGCAGCCTCGATCAGAAGATCGAGGTTGCCGCTAATAAAAAAGGAGGCTGAAAATAAAAGATGGACCTCAATTCAAAGAAAAAAGAAAAGAAGCAGGTTAGTTCGTCAAAAAAACCTATGAAAGAAAAAATTACTACAGTAGAACTGCATCGGCAGGCGGTCCTGCTGGGTTTTATGGTTATATATGTAATATACGGCATCGTATTTTATTATCTTCCTCTGGGCGGCTGGATCATGGCTTTTCAGAATTACAAAATCAAAGATGGTCTGTTCCATTCCCAGCTTGTCGGATTAGATAAGTTTAAATTCCTTTTTGAAGATGAGTTATTTATAAGGGATATCAGAAATACATTAGCAATGGGTATTATTAACCTTGTTGTAACGTTTGTTATGGCAATTGTCTTTGCCATTCTGTTAAATGAAGTCAGAAATAAATTCGGAAAGAAACTGGTTCAGACGATTTCATATTTACCGCATTTCCTTTCATGGATCATAGTGACAGGTATTATCCATGATGCTTTATCTAATACCGGTATCATAAATGAATTGCTTATGAACTTTAATATTATAAAGTCGCCAATCAACTATTTTGCGCATGAGGGCTATTTTTGGCCGATCGTTGCATTTGCGAATGTATGGAAAGAAACAGGATGGAACGCGATCATTTATCTTGCGGCTATCGTATCCATTGATCCGTCCCTTTACGAAGCGGCTGAGATGGATGGCGCCGGAAGGTGGGCAAAGATCAAGCATATTACGCTGCCCGGGATCCGTCCTACGATCATGATCCTGTTGGTAATGAATATTGGTAATGTCCTGAATGCCGGATTTGAAGTTCAATACTTATTAGGTAACGGTCTGGTACGTAAGGTATCCGAAACGATTGATATCTATGTGTTGAACTGGGGTGTCAGTCAGTCCGATTATTCACTGGGTACTGCAGCCGGTATTTTTAAGAGCGTTGTTGCAATCATTCTCATTGTAATTGCCAACGCGGTAGCAAAGAAAACCGGCGAAGAACATTTGTTCTAAGGAGGCAGCATAATGAAAGAAAAAGATAAAAATAAAGATAAAAATGAGATCAAATTAAATTATTCCAGCATGAATAAAAGGGACGGCAGTAAAGAATATGAATCGCATACGGAACAGAAAGGGGATACCTTTAGAAAGTTCCGTAAGGCGATACTGGGAAGTTCATATAGAAGAGAAAGTGTCGGGGATACGATCTTTGGCATCTGTATCGTTATTTTCATGATACTCTTCTGTATCGTTACCCTCTATCCGGTAATCAATACGCTTGCTATTTCACTCAATGATGGACTGGATGCTGTAAGAGGCGGGNNTACATCTTTGGCCCAGAGTATTTTCTTGGAAGAGTTATGAGACGGTTTTCGGAATACAGGGATTTGTGCAGGGCGCGATAATAACAGTATTAAGAACTGTAATTGGTACTTTGCTTGCTCTGGTAGCTAATGCGCTGCTTGCTTATATCGTCTCACGCAAACATTTCATGTTTAGGTCAGGACTTTCGCTCTTTTGGGTTATAACGATGTATGTAAACGGCGGACTTATTCCGACTCTGGTGCTTTTCAAATCACTTCATCTTACAAATTCCTTCTGGGTATATGTAATACCCGGTATGGTAAGCGCTTTTAACGTAATGGTCCTCAGAACATACATGGAGGGACTTCCGGATGAATTGGAAGAATCTGCGCAGCTTGACGGCGCGGGTTATATGACGATCTNNAGATCATTTCCCCGCTTTGTAAGCCTGTTTACGCAACGGTAGCGCTGTTTGTTGCGGTATATCAGTGGAACTCATGGTTTGACGCGATGATCTATAACCGTATGAAATCTGAGTATACAA
>DLOP01000043.1:0-11978 GCA_002478505.1 Lachnospiraceae bacterium UBA7481 | reverse complement strand
CGGTGCCGCCGCGCAGGGTGGCAGCGTTTCGGCTGTAACACCGGTAAGCGTCAGATCAGCTGCAACAGTGGTTACCATGCTGCCAATCATCTGCCTGTATCCGTTCCTGCAGAGATATTTTGTGACAGGTCTTACCATCGGCGGCGTAAAGGGATAAATTTGTTCAGATAATGATTATCTTCCACTCCGACGTTTCCTCGTTGGAGTGGATTTTTGGAATTATGCGGATTGCTGATCCGCAGATTACGGAAAGGCATGAATATTGATATGTATGATATCAGACACAGACAAGCATCAAAACTAATCGAAATCAGGGATGAAGCAGGAGAATTAATGAGAAATACGCCGGTTATCGTTAAGCAGACCGGACGTGATTTCAAGATAGGGATCAACGGGTTTGACGTAGTGGCTTATATCAATGCGAAGTCACCCGAGGAAAAGGCGTTTTTTAAAGACAGAACGGAAAAAGCGCTTGCGGTGTTTAATTTCTTTACTCTCCCGATGTATTGGGGGATCTTTGAGCGGGAGGAAGGGATCACATTAAAAGAGGAGTGTATTAATGCCGCAAAGCTTTTAAAAGACCATCACGCCTCTGTAAAAGGGCATCCATTATGCTGGCATACGGTCTGTGCGGACTGGCTTTTGAAGTATGATGATGAAGTGATTCTGAAAAAACAGATAGAACGGGTTCGTAGGGAAGTAACAGATTTTGATGGCCTGATCGATGCATGGGATGTGATTAATGAGACTGTCATTATGCCGAAATTTGATAAATACGATAATGCAATCACCAGGATCTGCAAAAAATATGGGCGTATTCCGCTGATCAAAGCGCTCTTTGATGAGGCGGTATCCTGTAAAACCGGTGCAAAGCTTATTCTTAACGATTTTAATGTCTCGGATCAGTACGAAAAGGTGATTGAGGAATGTCTGGAGGCCGGTGTAAAGATTGATGTGATCGGTATCCAGTCCCATCAGCATCAGGGCTGCTGGGGGAAAGAAAAGCTGCTTGAGGTGATTGACAGATTTTCAAGATTTGGGATACCGATACATTTTACGGAGAATACCATAGTGTCGGGATCTTTGATTCCGAAGGAGATAGAGGATCTGAATGACTGGCAGGTGGAGGACTGGCCAAGTACGGAGGAAGGCGAAGCAAGACAATGTGAAGAGATGGAAGAAATGTATCGGATCCTGTTCGCTTCTCCGGCGGTTGAGGCAGTGACCTGGTGGGATTTTTGTGATGGGGCATGGCTGGGAGCGCCGTCAGGACTGCTTAGAAAAGATAACAGCTTAAAACCGGTTTATAAAAAATTGGATCATATGGTCAATGAAGAGTGGACAACGAATTATGAAGCCGTGACGGATGACTGCGGAAGGCTTGCTCTGAATGGTTATAAAGGGGAATACACTATTTTTGTAAACGGGCAGAATTGTGGAACAAAAAAATTATAAAGCAATTTTTTGCAATCACCTGGGAAGGTTATGACAGAAATGAGGTATGGGGATTTGGGATTATTTCGGTTTGACAGTCCGGTTATGATTATGATAGGAAAAATAGCGGACTTTATCGTCCTGAATTTTTTATGGGTTATTTGCTGTATTCCTGTTGTGACGATAGGTGCGGCAACCGCGGCAAAATATACGATTGCCATGAGAATTGTGCGGAATGAGGGTTCCGGGATCATAGGCCCTTTTTTTCGGGCTTTTAAGGAGAATTTTAAGCAGGCGACCATTATCTGGTGCATGATGCTGCTGGCAATCATATTTTGTGTGATAGATTGGTACTATATCAGGGAAAAAGGAAACGACATATCGCATTATTATGTTGCGGCAGTTTTTGTTATTTCCGTGATTGTTCTTTGCGTTTGTATGTCAGTCTTTCCTTTTATTGCCAGATTCAAGGTAACTGTGAGAGAGGCGATGAAAGCGGCATTTATCCTTACGTTTCTGCAATTTTATAAGTTTGTGCCGATCGCGCTTCTTGAAGTCGGAACAGTCATTGCGGCTATATGGTATTCACGATGGTTTCCGATGGTGCTTTTATTCGGAACCTGTACTGCGTTTTATTTTAATACTCTGGTATGTGTAAAGGCATTTCGGAAAATTGAAGAAAAAATGGAACCACAGGCTGCTTCGGAGGAAACTGAAGATAAGATTTTCCATGATGCGTCGCAGGAGGACAGGCAAGAAAGTGGATAGAAAAGACACGGAACTTGATCATTGTGAAGAAAATAAAAAAGTCAATGAGGATGGAAACAGCCGGAAAAGATGGCTGTCGGCCGAGAGAGAAAAAATAGCGGCAATGGACAGGAAACAAAGACTGCGTTACTTTAAAGATTATTATCTGATGCCGGCTTTGGTCATCGTAATAGCAATCTTTTGTATTGTATGGTTTTTGTATGATGCGTTTTTTGCACGAAAAAACGTTCTATATACAGGAGCGCTTGTGGGATGCCAGGTCTCCGATGAGGGAAAAAAGTATCTTACAGATGGATTTCTTGATGTGATCGGCGGAAGGCCCGGGAAGGATACCATACTCCTTTCAGAGGATCTATGGATCATATTCTCTGAAGAGGATGCAGAGAACTATCAGGCGGCGGATTCCAATATATACGTCAATATTGCCGCGGGAGATTTTGATTATATGCTGATCGATGGGGCGGTGATTGGGCAATATGCCTCGTTGGATGCATTTGCGGATCTGGGGGAGTATGTCAGGCGGTATCAGATAGCGGAGGAAGATATATATTCGCAGGATGGGAAAGCGATTGCGGTAAAACTTTCCGATGAGGCGGAAGAACAGGCATGTATTACTTCCTTTAGCGGTGAGGTATATCTGGTTATCGTGGATATCAAAAGGAATGCTTCATATGAAGAATTGCTGATGGAATATCTCCTGCAGACGCAATGATTGACCAAATATTATTTCATCAGACGGAAAGGTATATTTATTAATATGAAAATATCTACAATTTACGGCAGCAACATGATCCTTCAGAGAGGAAGGAAAAATATCATATCAGGTCTGGCGAACGCTGATGAAAGCGTCAGTATCCTGTTTCGGGGAAGTCATTATTCTGCAAAAGCAAGTGTTGACGGCAGCTGGACCATAGAGATCCCGCCATGTGCTCCGGATGAAAATTATGGACCGTTTGAAATGGTAATCAGCGGATCTGAAGGAGATACCTTCAGATTTGAGAATGTTGTATACGGCGATGTCTTTCTTTTGGGAGGACAGTCCAATATGGAGCTTCCGTTGGAGCGGACAAGAGATCTTTATGGGGATGAAATAGACGCTGCGACAGATCCGGACATCAGGATGTTTCAGGTGGAAAAGGTCTTTGATTTTTCCGGGGAAGCAAAGCCTTTGGAAAGCGGAGAATGGATCTGCGTTACTCCTGAAACGGCAAAGGATTTCAGCGCGGTCGGTTATTTCTTTGCCAAGATGTACCGCATGGAGAAGCATATACCGGTCGGCCTTGTGCATACCGCGGTTGGCGGCGCCCCGGTAGAAGCATTTATGAGTGAGGCTAATATCCGAAATTCCGCCGGAAAAATAAAGGCATCCCATGATTTAAAATGTAAATGCGATGGGAACAAAAATATGGGGTGTATTTTTTGCTATGATAAAATGCTTAAGGAAGATAAAGATCCGGAATATATTGCCGAAGTGCAGGAAAAGGACCGTAACAGGATCGAGGCATGGTATGGGGAACTGGAGAAGAATGATCCCGGTCTTAAGAGCGGATGGCCGGATAAGTGGGAGGAATGTGACGATACCATCACGCTGCCGGGATTTTTTAAGGGAACAAAATATGAGAAGTATATGGGCTCGCTCTGGCTTCAGAAAGCGGTCCATATCCCGGAAAGCATGGCTCTTAAGGAGGGCGTTCTTGCGCTGGGAACATTGGTTGACTCGGATAAGACTTATCTGAACGGAGAATTGGTCGGCTCTACCGAGTACAAATATCCGCCCAGAAGGTACGCACTGAAAAAAGGCGCGTTAAAGGCCGGAGAAAACATTATTTCTGTCAGGCTTTGTATGGACAACAACATCGGCGGAGCAGTACCGGATATGCCGTATTATATAAAATCCGGCGATGAGCAGGTAAGTCTGGAGGGAGAATGGAAGTTAAGAAAAGGATATGCCTGTGGGAAGCTGGAGGGGGAAACCTTCTTTATCTGGCATCCGGCGGCGTTATTTCATTCGATGATCGCCTCCATAAAGGACATATCATTTAAGGCTGTTTTATTTTATCAGGGAGAATCTAACTGCGGTTATCCGGAATACTACGCAGATATGCTTACTGCCATGGTGGAGGAGTGGAGAGGATTGTTTGGGGAATCGCTGCCGTTTTTCCTGATTGAACTGGCATATTTTCTGGGAGAAGGACCGGATTACATTGACGATCCTTTCACGGAAGTCAGGAAGGCGCAGCATGAAGCTGTAAAGGGTATGAAAAACGTATATCTTGCGGAAATCTATGACCTGGGGCAGTATAATGAGCTTCACCCACAAAATAAAAAGGATGTTGCAAAAAGATTATTTGAATTATATAAAAATAAAATGATGGAGGAAGAACAATGAAAAAAAGAGCTAATGAAAGAAAACCGCTGGTAAACCACATTTTTACGGCAGATCCATCTGCCCATGTTTTTGATGGTAAGATTTATATCTATCCATCCCATGATGTTGCACATGACTGCCCGGATGATGACGACGGAGATCAGTATATCATGGAAGATTATCATGTCCTTTCTATGGATAATCTGGACAGCATATGTGTTGATAATGGTTTGGCGCTTCATCAGGATGACATCCCATGGGTGAAGAATCAGATGTGGGCTCCCGATGCGGTAGAGGTAAACGGAAAGTATTATCTTGTGTTTCCTGCAAAGGATCATGATGGAATATTCCGTATTGGTGTGGCTGTGGCGGATACGCCCGTAGGACCGTTCCAACCGCAGGCTGATTATATTCAGGGAAGCTACAGCATCGACCCATGCGTGCTTAAGGATCAGGACGGAAAAATATACTGCTATTACGGCGGACTTTGGGGCGGTCAGCTGGAAATGTGGCAGTCCGGTAAGTTTGATCCGGATGCAAGAAGACCGGAAGGTGATGATCCGGCGATTGGACCTATGGTTGCCGAATTTGCGGAAACCATGGATAAGTTTGTTACGGAGCCGAAGCATATCCAGATCCTTGATGAAAACGGAGAGCCGTTAAAAGCGGGAGACGAGGACAGACGGTATTTTGAAGATCCCTGGACTTATAAATATAACGGTAAATACTATTTTTCTTATTCCACGGGAACGACCCATTATATTTGCTATGCGGAGGGTGATAACCCGTATGGTCCGTTTACTTATAAGGGGAGGATCATGGAGCCGGTATTGGGCTGGACGACGCATCACTCGGTCGTATGCATTGACGGTGAGTGGTATTTATTCTATCACGATTGTGAGTTGTCCGGTGGGATCACCCATGAAAGATGTGTAAAATATACCAAATTGAACATTTCAGAAGACGGTACGATCGAAACGATCCATCCCTATGAGGAAGAATAGAAGGGCAGCAGGCTGCTCTGACAGGGAGGCTTATGTTGAAGAAAAAAGTCGCAGTATTTGCAAATGGCTGGAACAGTGAGAATCTGTACCGGTGCATACAGGGGATCTATGCGGGCGCTCCGGAGGGCGTTGTGGATTATTATGTGTTTTTGTGTTATACCGCTTATAATATGTCGGATGTCCTGCAAAAGAGCTTAAGCAGTATCTATGAATTGCCGGATCTCTCTCTTTTTGACGCGGTTATCATATTTTATCCCGGTCTGAACTTTAGGGAATCAATTGATTTGATCGTGAAAAAGGCGAGAGAGAGCGGACTTCCGGTGGTATGTATTGGTGCAAAGTATGATGGCTTTTATTTTGTGGGTGTTGATAATTATATGGGGATGAAGGAGCTTTGTTCCCATATCATGGAAGTTCATGGAGTGAAAAATGCCTGCTATATCGCAGGTTCTAAGGATAATGATGATTCCAATGAACGATTGAAGGCTGTCAGGGATTCTTTCACGGAGCATGGACTGTCGTTTAGGGATGAAGATGTATTTTATTCGGATTGGGAATCCAAACACGTGATAAAATATGTGGAAGGGTTATGCGGATCCAAAGGAGAACTTCCCGATGCATTTATCTGTGCTAATGATATATTGGCGGAAGCGGTTAGTTATGTCTTGGAGAAATATGGGATAAAAACGCCGGAAGATGTCATACTTACCGGTTTTGATCATTCGGAGGAGGGGAAGCTGTTTTACCCGTCCATAGCAAGCGTAAACCAGAATTATGAAGAAGTAGGGAAACGGTCGGCGGAAATATTATATAATGCATTACAGGGGAAGGAGATACCTGGGGATAACAGGCTTATGTGCAGATTTTTCCCGGGGGAAAGCTGCGGATGTAAAAATTGCAACTATGAAGACGAAAGCCGTAAGATGTATGTAAGAGATATACCTCGGAAAAATATTAATGCGGATAATATGGAGGGAAGAAGAAACCGTCTTTCAACCACGATTGTGGAAGCGGTTTCTTATGATGATCTGAAGTCAAGTCTCAGAAAAGAATTTTCAGAGCAGTCCGGATGTGAGGGAGATACATTTTTTTGTATGCTTGACGCAAGGCTGTCCCAGATCGCGGAGAAGGATATTCGTGATATTCCCCATTATACCTATGCGGAGGAAATGGATGTTGTGGTCAGCAAAATGAACAGAATACCGGGAACCTATGGTCGGATAAAGACGAGGGATCTGCTTCCCGCATTGGGGGATGATTATAAGAATCACCTATATACCTTCCTTCCCATATATTTTGACTCCTTTGTATGCGGCTATATGGTCTTTGCGGATAGACTGAGTTGGTTTTTGTCGACGGCATTTTATCAATTTGAACAAAGCTTTGCTTCTTCCATCGTGCTGTACAAGAGGAATGTGCAGGTCACGGAGCTTAATAAGCTGCAGTCCAGACAGATGGAGCAGGATTCGCTTACTAAGGTTAAGAACCGTACTGCATATGAGCATTATATGAAAGAATTTCAGAATAAATTTAACAATAAAGAAATCAGCGAATTTGCAGTCGTATATTTTGATATCAATAATTTAAAGCTGATCAATGATTCCTTGGGACATGAAATGGGCGACCGTTATATCCAGAATTGTTGTAAATATATTTGCGACTATTTTAAAAGCAGTCCGGTATTCCGGATCGGCGGTGATGAATTCGTTGTTATATTGACCGGATTGGATTATCAGTGCCGCAATGATATCATGGATCGGATATGTGAGGATATGAAGAACGCTTCGGATGTTCAGGAACTGTCCAGCGAACATATATCAGTTGCCTATGGCATAGCAGATTATAATCCTGAAACGGATATTGGCTGTAAACCCGTTTTCCGCAGGGCGGATGAGCGGATGTACAGGACAAAAAGAAGCATGAAGAATGGGAAAATCAGATGATATGCCTAAAAATACGGAAACGGAATTGCGAAGCAGGATCTGAAATGATATAATGTACCTAAGCGCAGTGTGAAAAACGCTAAGTACCACATTAAAAACAGATATAAAAAGCAGTAAGCTTCACACAGAAAACGCAAAACAGATAGAAAAGGCTTGGTTTCCGGATGAAGAATAAGATCGAAGCCATGGAAAGGGTTTTGAACCATCATATCAGCGGGTTTCATCAATATGTCCTTGATGCGCCCGCTCATTTAAGCTTTGTCAGCCAAAGCTTTTGTGAGCTGTTGGGTCTTACGGAGGATGAGCTTTTAAGCGATGAGCAGGATCGTTATTTCTCAAGAGTAGTTGCTGACGATCGGAAATCTTATGCTGAATTCTTACATAGGCTGTCCGAAAAAGAGCAGACGCTTACTTTGCAATACCGGATCCTTGGTGGAGACGGAGGGATCCATGCCGTAAGCGATACGATGGTGTCGGAACGGACAGAGCAGGGGATATTGGTCGGAAGTTCTATCCTGACTGATATTACGGACTTGAAAACAGAAGATCCTTTTTTAGCGCATACGACTTCTTTTGATTATATGAATGACGCGTCATATGGTATTCTCAGATTTACATGTGAAAAACATCCCAAAGTCACTTATATTAATAATTATATGCTGGATATCCTGCGTTTCCCAAAGGATGAAAACGGGGAAACGGAGGAGCTGGAATTGTATAAAAAAAATATCTATCTGATGATCCCCATGGAGGAAAGGCGGAGGTTTTCCCGTTTTTTAGACCGCGTATATCATAGTGATAAACCGATAGGGGGAAGTATGACGGTTCAGCGTTACGACGGCGCTAAAATAAGGCTGTTTGGCTGGATCTCGCGATGCGTTGGCAGTCAGGGAGAAGAGGAATTCCAGTGTGTCTGCATTGAATCCTCCGAGAGATATTATGAAAAGCGTAGCAAAGAGATTAACCATGTAAAGATACCGGAGCAGCCGCGGACCCGGTCCGGCAAAAAGGTTTATATCAGAACCTTTGGCTATTTTGATGTATTTGTAGATGGCGCACCAATCGCGTTCCGCAGTCAGAAAGCGAAAGAGCTGTTTGCCTTGCTGGTGGACAGAAGGGGCGGATTTGTTTCATCGGAGGAGGCGATCGGATTCTTATGGGAAGATGAGCCGTTGAGCAGCGTTGTCTTTGCAAGATACCGTAAGATCGCGCTTCGTCTGAAAAATATATTGGAAGAATATGATATTCTGGATATTATAGAGGTATCTGACGGAAAACGCAGGCTGATCGTTGAGAAGACCGGCTGTGATTATTATGATTATCTTTCCGGAAAGGAAGAATATGCCACACTGTTTAAGGGAAGTTATCTGATGAATTACAGCTGGGGGGAAAGGACGCTTGGGGAACTGATGTCGGAATGAGGAGAACAATATGCAAATCTTTCTTATCTAGTTACAAATTAAAAATCTTTTTCTTTAACATCAATTAATATCAAAAAATAAGAGAAATGACACAGGACAGTCTTTAACAAATTTTGCGGGAACGTAAAATGTTTTTTTTCTTTTATTTATAAAGAAATAATGAGAATAACAGATTTGTGAAAATATATAAGTGTATAAATGTATTATTATAATTGTTTAAGCGTTAAGAAAATTATCAGTTTATAATATTTTGAAATAATATTATTTTGTTAATAAATTACAAAGTGTATTTGTGAATAATTGACAAAGTGTATTTGTGAATAATTGATATTAATATTAATAACAAACAATATTTTTGAAAAATAAAAAGCTGTATTGTACTTATATTGTCGCTGATATATAATAAATTTAAGATTCAGCAAGTCTTACTACGGATGGGGAAACATCAGAATAGCGAAAGATAAGGAGGAATGATTAGTGGTAAATTCAGACATGGCAGGACAGAGCAGTGCGGACGAAGCGGCACAGCGGGCGGCGGCGGAAGCGAGAAGAAGAGAGATTATGGAAAAAATACGGCAGCTGGAGCAGGAACAAGCAGAATGTCAGGGTTTAAAGGCGGCTTTTCATAGGATGAATGGAAGTTTGGAGAGTATTATAACGCAGGTAAACGGACTGAAAGAAAGAAAATTAGAGGCAGACATACAACGGTTTTCCGGGGTGTCTGCAGAAGAGGTTGATACGGGAATGTTAAATGTACAAACTGTCATGGGAAAAAGAAATGGCAGATTTTTCGACGTTAAATCGGCGGTAGGTTCACAGATTGTGTCTTTGGATTCGCATATCGCGGAACTGGGAGGAAGAATAGACGCTTTAAGGGCTAGCCTATAGGGAGGATATGATGATTAAATTACAGACAGATGAGTATGAAAATCTTGTAAAAGAGATAGAAAAGATTCATAAAGAGGGGATTGAGTTTATAGAAGAATATATTGCGGAACTGAACAGTATTCTGATTCCCAACGATGGCTTCCATACGGATTTGGTTTCGGAAAAAATGAAAATACTGCTGGAAATATTTCAGGGGCGTATGCTTCCCGGGCTAAAAGATATGTTCCGAGAGACTGAACAAAATATTGCGTTATTGGGAGAAGACGTATCCGGAGCAGATGAGGAAGGGAGGCGGAGAGTGCAATGGGAAGAATAGATATTTCATTTGAAACAGTCCGGCAGAAGAACGATAAACTCAAAGGGCAGATACAGGACAGACTGGAAAAGGGGATGCTGGCAGAGTATGAAAGGCTGGAAAGCAGTATATTGCAGTCCGGCGGCGATGCAGTGAAAACCATAGTGGAAGAACTGCGGCAGGAAAGGACGGCGTTAATGGATATGAAACAGTTGATGACAAAACTTTTGCAATTAATGCAGGATTCTGCCGATGCTTTTGAGGGCGCGGACATCGGATATGAGAAAGCAGTCAGGAATTTAGGGCAGGAAAGTTAAGAAAGAGGGTGGGAAAATTAGTATGGGTAACAAAGGAGTATTATTAAAAAATTATTTTATTTATCCTGATACAGTGGCGGAATTCGGCGCTGAAATAGAATGTGTGATGGCAGACACGGATCGAGCGATGGCGGAGGCGTCGGAGGTCATCGCAGAGATTGCTTCCCTGACGGAAAGAGTTCCAAGCCAGATTAGAAGCGGCGACTTGCTTGAGTTGTGTGAAACGGCGCAGGTGGAAATAAGAAGTTTTGATTTTCTGTCTTATGGAAAACGGGTGAATCAGGGACTACAGAACCTGCTTGACCAAAACCAATATATCACAGATAACTTTATTAGGAAGATGAGGGCAAATACCGAAAGGATGCGCGAATTCGGCGAAGAGTGCAGAAGACTTACAGATCTGATCACGTACAGTGGGATGGATCTGCCGATGAAAGATCTTGCACTTTCTGCGGTCAGCAATACGGAAGCGACTAACCTAGATGTTGGGGAAGAGACGGAACAGAATAATATTTTGGACTCTTTTACAGAATATGATGAAGCAAAAAGAATTGGCATCTGGTTATTAGATGCGCAGATATGCAGTAAATTAGGAATTACAGATATTGATGACCGGGAAAATATTATCTTAGCACTTTTAGATAGTAAACCATATATTTTTGATGTTATATATAATTTAAATAGAACATCAAGTCCATATTATCAAAATGTAATGCTTGATACATTAACTGAAGCAAAAATAGAATATTATCTTATTCCACTACGAAAGCGATGTAGGGAACAAAATCTGGAAATGGAAACTCTTTGTTACCCTGTAGTGGCATATCAAGGCTATCCTCAGGAGGAAGGCTTTGATCATATAGTACAACTTGTTGATAATAATTATTCTTGTAATAATTTTTATGCTGGTGACTCATATTGTTATGATGTTGATGTAACAGCAAGGGTTAATATATCAGGGCGTGGCTGGTATTCATATATGAATAGGTCTCTGGATCAGATGATGACTTATTATACAGAAACTGCTAAATTTGACTGTACAAGAGAAGGAAATCAGCTTACTGTAAATTCCGGAAATCAGGTATTTACATTCCAATTACTGGATGATAAATGGTGGGTAGATGAAAATGGAAGATATCTGATAACGGTAGGGCCAAATGTTTTAAAAACTGATTATGATGGTGAGAGCCTGAATTTCACTGAGTTTGCCGACTATTTTGGATGCCGGATAGATGTTATTCTGGTGAGTGACGATAATCCGGACGAAATACTGACATTAGAGTGTGTTTATGGCGGAGACATAAAGGAGCATACAGGTGGCGCTGGTAACGGGGTATACATGACCGGAGTATCAGTTCTGGATGTAAATAGCACAATAAGTATAGGGCCGGACGCGGACGGCTCCATGGTTGAATTTATTGGATCACCCAACCTTGTAAATGAGAATGATCCGAAAAGTGTTTATAATGGAATCATGCCAGGCTATCATGTTGAGCAAATAATTGTATATTGCAATGCGGTAGTGTCAAGTAATCTATGA
>DLOP01000137.1 GCA_002478505.1 Lachnospiraceae bacterium UBA7481 | reverse complement strand
TAACGGATAACTTCCAATTATCCATAAATAATTGAGAAAAGAGCAATCTCGAAATACTCAACGAAGATTGCTCTTAAAAAATTAAATCTGAAAATCTTTTCGTGGATGTCTCGTATTCAGGATATCTTTTTGCTTAGCAACTGTTACATGTGTATAGATTTCTGTAACATTGATGGAACTATGTCCTAACATTTCCTGAATAAACCGTATATCAACATCAGCATCTAAAAGACTTGTGGCAAAAGTATGTCGGAACATATGTGGGGTAATATGCAGGTCAATGGAAGCAAGAGTGGCATACTTGTTTATCATTCTGCGGACTGCTTGATCAGACAAGTTTTTGCCGGACTGATTGGCAAAAAAATGATGGCAGGTTTTGATTTCTGCACAAAAATTTATTTGATATTCTTTCAAAACCTGAATCACGGAGCTATTTCCTATTTGAATCCGCCTTTCTTTATCATTTTTTCCATAAATAAGCACTATGCCATCATATAAATCTATATCAGATTCCTTTAACGAGCAAAGTTCAGAAATTCTCATACCTGTAGCGAATAAAAGTTCTATAACGGCGGCATCCCGTAAAGCATTTCTCTTTTGGTAGTCAGTCTTAGCATTCTTACGTTGTTTATATATTGTTGATAGAAATATTTCAACAATATGTAATGGTATTGTTTTTGGTAATATCATCGGTTCTCGAAAATGTATCTGCATTTTGCTAAAAGGGTTTTTGTCAATAATTTCTTTATATTCTAAATAATGGAACAAGGCTTTTACTGAGGCAACTTTTCTTTTTGCAGTTTTAGGTTTATGAACTTGGTTAAGACGGGCAATATAGGCTTCCAAATCGGATGATGAAATTGCTGTTGCTTCCGAAACGGGAAACTGCTCAAAGAATTGTCTTAAATCAATTCGGTATGCTTTTAGAGTTTTTTCATCTAAGCGTTTCTGAACAGCGCAGTATTCCAAGTAATTTTCGACATATGTCTGTAATGTTGGCATTGTAAAATCTCTCCTTTGTTTAAAATTAGTCTTAAAGATAGTAAACCCTATTGCCGGATGCAGGAAAGTTTCGTTTTCCACAGGCGGTAAGAAGGATTTTTCATAGTTAGTTATACACATTTTCATATTGTTATTGCAATAAAGAATATTCAATCTCCGACATTATGGACAAGACAGGCGGGGCAAAAGGAATGTTTTACCGTTGCTTTCAAAGCAAGGAATATGTTATGCACGCATTGGAAAATCAGATGTTTTTGAAAATAATTCTTTTGAAGCATTTAACGGAAATTTTCCGGTTTTCAAAAAGGAAAGTTGACAGAATAAAAATACCTGTTATAATAAAAACATAAAGAGTGCTGCCGATAAACGGTTCGCCTCAAGTATTAGTTATAAAAAAGCAACCTTTACCTTTGGCGTGGTGGGCGGTTGCTTTTTTGATTTCTGAATTTATCTATCAGATCAACTGCTTTCACAATAGTCCCCAAAAGGCTGACTATCATTCCAGCAATCTTCAAGATGATTTCCATCATCAAAAATTATCCTCTCTGGTATATTTTCCATAAAAAACCCCCTTTCAATGGAAGCTCTCGTATGTAAATACGGCAAGAGAGACGAACCGCTTATCCGCTATGGACAGCACCCATAAGAAGATTATAACATAAGAAACCGCTTTCTTCTATAATAAGAGTTCAAAATATAGCATGTCAGCATTTCATATTCAGAAAATATTCCACTGAAAAAGATATTTTAAAGGGTAGATAGAATTTAGTCTTTCATACCGAATTTACTTTTTTAATTCCGGGCAGTTTTTTGATTTCCATACTTGAAATATACTATTTATTCCATGTGAGGAAAGGAGAAGAAAATATTAATGTCAATGTGAAGAAAAAATCAAAAAAAGAAGGACAAATTAAAAAACAGGAGGAAAAAGCATTATGAATAAATTCATAGCAAATGAATTTTATCCAACTCCCAAAAATCTAATCGAAAAAATAACCGCGGGAGTTAAATGGGGAGAAATAAGTACAATCTTAGAACCGTCTGCAGGGAAAGGTGATATGGCCGACTATATTAAGGAGAGGCTTAAACTGTATTGCAGCAAAGAGCCGGACATTGATTGTATAGAAATTGACGATGAACTAAGAAATGTTTTAAAGGGGAAAAATCTAAGGGTTGTACACGATGATTTTCTGACATTTCATACGTTTAAACAATACGACCTTATTATTATGAATCCCCCCTTCAGCAACGGATCAGCACACTTATTAAAAGCATTGGATATGCAGAAGGATGGCGGCGCAGTAATATGTATTTTAAATGCGGAAACCATCAAGAATCCTTACACAAACGAAAGAAAAGCGCTTGTACAGCTTCTTGATGATCTGAAAGCAGAAATATCCTACCTGCAGAATGAATTTGTAGCCGCAGAACGCACGACCAGTGTAGAGATTGCCTGTATCAGGGTTTTTATTCCCAAAAAGGAAAAAGAGAGCTTATTTTTCAATGAATTAAAAAAGCGCTCTTATCAGGAAAAAACCGAGCAGGATGTGACGGATCTTGTATCTGATGACTTTGTGGAAGCCATAGTGCAAATGTATAACATTGAGGTGGAAAGCGGCTTGAAACTGATTCAGGAATACTGCGCAATGGTTCCTCATATCATGAACGATTTAAGAAATGACAATGCCTACAAACATCCAATCATTGAGATGAAGGTGGCAGGAAAGTCTCTTTCAACCAATGCTTATGTAAGAGAAGTCAGAAGAAAATATTGGGACGCGCTGTTTAGCAATCCAAAGTTCACAAGGAATATGACAAGCAATCTGTCACAGGAGTATCATCAAAAAGTGTCAGAACTGGTAAATTACGATTTCTCAGTATATAACATCCGATGCATCCAGATAGATATGCAGCAGAATTTGATCAAAGGGATTGAAGACTGTATAGTAGAACTCTTTGACAAGCTATCCTATCAGTATTCATACAGTGATGAGCTGAGTAAAAATATCCATTATTACAATGGCTGGAAAACCAACAAAGCCTGGTACATAAACAAAAAGGTTATTCTGCCTTTTATGAATGCGTTTTGTTCATATAACGGAAAATTTAGACCAGATTATAAAGTAAGAAGCCAGCTGATGGATATTGAAAAAGCGCTTAATTATCTGGACGGAGGATTGACCTCCTGCATAGATATGAACAGACAGCTGGATTATGCGGAAAAATATGGCATTACGAAAAAGATCACGCTTAAATATTTCACTGTAACGTTTTACAAGAAAGGTACCTGCCATATTGAATTTACGAATGAGGATCTCTTAAAGAAATTAAACATATTCGGAAGCCAGCAAAAAAGATGGCTGCCACCCGGATACGGTAAAAAGACTTATCAGCAGATGGACCCCCAGGAAAAAGCAGTTATTGACGAGTTTGAAGGGGCTGAAAGTTACCAAAAAACCATAGCCAACGCCAAATATTTTCTTTACGATCCCAGCTCTGTACGTCTGTTAGAAGAAACACCGGCATAATATTTTTCTTAAAAGGTTCCCCCACGGGAGCCTTTTTCTATTTTTAATAATGAAATCTGCCTGCTTCAAAACTAAATTTTATCATACTATAAACAACAGGTTAATTTTATGATATTATGGAGGAAAACAATTATGGATGAAACTGAAAACAGGAAGATATTTTTTAACCGTGCAGAAATAAAAGATGCAGAACGAATCTCCTGCGAAAACTGTTTTGAATCGACAGTGTTTCTGATGAAAGACAAAAACCATGAGTTCTCGGTTGGACTGTCAACCATCCTGCAATGCATTGAATTTGCAATCCAGCAGGGAGAACTGCCAAAACTGCCAGATTCATGGTGCGGCGCTGTAGCATCGAGGTATGGCATATACTTTGATGAGGATGCAATGTATCATGATTTGAATAATGTAAAGATATGAGGGTTATGTTTATGAAATACTTCAAAACAAATGCAAACGCATCCGCAGAAAGTTATGAAATCACACCGGATGACTTTAAAAAACATACCGGGGAAAAGATACCCTTCAAAACGAAAAACGACAAAGGAGGTTTCTCTTATTATGCGATGTGCCCTTCCTGTGCCAACCCCATACAGCTGATTGGTATAGACAAGAAAATAAAATACAGACCATACGGAAAACATACGGGGAAGTCCGTGGCCGGATTCCCTGACTGGAATTATATTAAATATCAGTTCTGTCCTTATGCCGCTGATGGACATTACAGGGAACCCGATCCGGACGAGAGAGGCATCATCACTGAAGATACTGTGATTCTCTATGATTTACTGAAATCACAGTTTGACAGGGTGGCGTATATTATTTCCAAAAAGACAGGATGCCGTTTTACATCTGCTTTTTGGAGACGTGCATTATGCAGCTACCATGAAAGCGAGGGGTACTGTTATCCGTGGCTGACCATGGCGAACATCCCGCTTGTCTTTCTGTATATAGGCGTATCCCACTTAAATCCATACGGACAAAAATTTAAGATATCTTCTCCTGCCTATAATGCACTGTCACGGCACAAAAACATCATATTTGAGGACTGCAGGGAGCCCCATGATAAGGGTTATGCAATTCTGAGATCAAAAGGAAATGATTTCCTTCAACTCTATATAAGGGTTACTGAGCATAGACAGCATGCAAAATCGGGCGAGGAATTAACTGAGACAATTTTATTCTGCATTGATGATGAAGAAACAGGAGAAACAATTTATCAGGAAAAATTATGCTTTGAGGAGAGTTATTTCCGAAATCTGATATCTAAACAGGAAAACGAAGATAAACGCCAGCAATGGCTGCTAAATCTGGCAGGGGAAAATCTACCGCCGATTTTTCCGGGCTGAACTCCTGCAGACGATAACCAACAAGGGCTTAATACGAACAGAAAATGAAATTTTCTTGAAAAAACAGGAAAAGTATGATACAGTAAACATATAAAAGGAACAACCGCCCACAAGGTGGGTTGACCAAGTTGATAAGACAGAAAAATCCACCCTTCCACTGGCCAAAGTTTCGGGGTGGTTTTTCTATGTATGGTTACTTACAAAACGTAAAAACGAATGTAAGCAGTGCCAAAAGGAAAAGACCAAAGGTCAATAAATCCTTAAAATCAAAATGATTTTTCATAGGCATCACCCCCATTCTGTAAAAATGAGAGGTCAGCCCACCCTGCAACACGGTTGTCCTGTAAAATATTTTATCATAAAGCGCGGGCAAAGACAATCCTCGCGCCTTTTTAGTTTGATATTTGATATTCCGTCCAAAGTTTTTTGAATTTTTTTATTGTATAGCTGCTTTCAAAATTTAATTTTCAAAATACATACTATCCTTAAGACTGTATCCACCCAAGAACGGAAATAAAAAGAAAGGAGTGATCTGATAATAAGGAGAAAAACGCATCTGCAAATATGCCGGCGTCTTTAACGCTGGAATATCACAGAAGCATCCGCAGTGGAGATACAGACCAAAAAGACAGCTCTTTGGCTGTAAAAAATAAGAAAGGAAAAAAATATTTATGCAAAAAGGAACTTTAGGAGGCAGAAAAGAAAGTAAAAAATCTGCTTCAATGTCATTTCCGGCTGCGTGCAGGAAACCATCTGGATAAATCTTCCAGACAGGACGGCATTACAATAAAAGAGCGCTTTTCCCACAGAACGGGGACGCATACGCCCATTCGGGCATAGATGATGCTGTTTATATCGGATAGAATATCCGGACGAAAACGAAATGCTGCAGACAGACCGGACTTGACCGGACTTGAAGCAGACGGAGGCAGGGCCTGTATATCCTGATGGATAAACAATAATCTGCCAAAATATACTTTTTTTCTGCCATGATTGATGTGTGCCTTTGCAGATATATGCTACAAAATGCTTGTAATTTAAGCATTTTGTGATATAATATCTGCATACGGCTGGGTAAATATGCCATTATTTTATCTTTCTCCAAAAAAATTGGAGACGGGAAAGATGTGGTATAATCCTATTATAAACACAGAAAGAAATGGAGGATTAAAGGTATGATTAAAACAAATAGCACAAACAACAGAATAAAGAATATCTATACAGTTATCATGGCAGTTATCCTTACGGTATCTGTCTTGGCAATGACCAGTATGAGCGCATCCGCAGCGCCCGTTGTTCCGGAACAGTACAACTGCATCTTCAATGCAGAGTATTATGCGGCAAGATATCAGGATCTGGCAGCGGTATTTGGCAACAACGCGGCAGCACTGTTCAACCACTTCCTTACCGCTGGTATGGCAGAGGGCAGACAGGGCAGCGCTGAGTTTGATGTCAACTTCTACCGCGCGGCTTATCCGGATCTCGCAGCTGTTTTCGGTGACAACCTTTCCGCTTACTACAATCACTACATGACTTGCGGTAAGGCAGAAGGCAGGGTTGGTGCAGGTGCGGCTACAGCTGCTCAGACTGACACAACAACTACGACTCCCGCTCAGACAGCACAGGCTGGTAACGGTGGGGTTAGGGTGTATCAGAATCCTGGATATAGAAGAGCCAGTGAATTTAAGTTCTATACTGATATCCTTGATTCTATCCTTACACCGGGTATGAGCGACATGGAAGTAGCGCGTGCAATTCACGATTACCTCTGCAGGACCTATCATTACGCACAGGCTGGTGAGCCGGTTGTTCGGTTGAGCGACATTTATATGGAAAGAATCGGTAAGATCGAAGACGGTTATGGTAACAGGGTTAATCAGGAAAGAGCAAACTCTACCGCGTTCTATTGTGGCGGATATGCTCAGGCATACAGAACATTAATGAATATTGCTGGTATTCAGACAGAATGTTTGGCTGGCATTGCGGTCAACAGTGCAGGAAAAAGTGATGGTCATGAATGGAATCGTTCCTTGATTAATGGTCAGTGGCTTTATACTGACGTATGCTGGGATGATAGCCTTGGGTCTACAAAATACTTCATGATCTCCGAATCCCAGATGGCACAGAATCATTTTCAGGATCGCAACTTTCATTAAGTGACACGCAATTCATCTATTTTGAATAAAACCACGCCGAATGGTGTGGTTTTTTCATTTTTATACAGGGGATTATCCCCTGTTTTTTATTGAAAACTTATCTACTATAAAGCACACATTCTTCCCATGACATTTTTACAATTACATACTTTAAAAGTGATGGTCATCTTCTACAGAAGGTATTTTAATTTTTCACATACTTATACTAGCGGTCAAAAAAGTGGGCAGTCCTCTGCCAGCTTTTGAGATAAATATAATTTTATAAAGGAGGGCTTTATGAAAAAGCGCAGACCAAAGCTGATTACAAGATTATTTTCAGTATTCCTTGCTTTTTGCATGGTTCTTGGCAACACAGGCTTTCTTTCTCTGGCATCCAGTCTGGATACCGGCGAGAACCTTGTAACTGTCCATGCAGCGGAATGTGAAAACGGGCATCTGATGATCAGTTCCCGTGTCCAGTCAGATACGATCGTACTGGCTGGCGAAACAGTTTTAGTAGAGCCGGTGGCCGACGACGGCTACATGGAGGAATCTGTCGTGATCCAGAACAACAACGGCGACGTGATTGCCTACAATGTCCTGCATGACGGACTGTATTCCTTTACGGCAACGGAAGATGTGACAGTGTATGCATCCTTCGTGGAGGATCCCGACTACGTGGATGACGGGTTTACAGAGGCAGAGGTATCAGAGATCAATGAATTGACTTCCGAAAATGATATCCGGGATGAAGTAACGGAGCAGTATATCAGGGAACATGTCAATCCCGATTATACCGGTCTTACAACTATGTATCCTGCCAACATGGTCACCATCTTTAATACGGTGGCAGACAGCCGCTATATAAACGGCGTTGATACAATTGACGGTCTGTTTAAGCTGGCAGAAGACGATCTGGAACGGTTTGAGTCTGCTTATGTTGCAAACTTTTCCACCTATGCCATGCTTTATGACCTTGATCCGGAAAGCGATTACTATGTCGGCTGGGCAAATACCATGCACAAGGACAGCAACTCTGTTGTGACTGACTGCGACTTTGCTTATAACAACGATTTTGGGCAGACACTGGACAACTGCATCTATGATGATGCAACCGGACTTGTCTATGTCCATAAGAGCAACTTCTTTGAAGAAGACGGCACATATGTGATCAATAACGTCCGGATGCAGTTTTTGCAGCTGATCAATTATACCGGCAGTAATAAGTCCAATGTGGAGATCGAAGTCAACGTGGAAGAGGATGTAAGCATGGATATGCAGTCCAAAAACATGTTCGAGGCGTCCACGACCGTCACCATTGACGCAGGATTAAATGAAAGTGAGATGGTAGTCTGTGTCAACGGCATCCCGATGGAGACAGGATATTCTTACAACCGCGTAACAGGCGAACTGACACTTCGGATGTCTTCTTCCTCCATCAACACACTGACAGTAGAAACGGGCGATGAAACATTCATTCAGAAGGTGTTTGACGCATTCAGACCTATGGTGGTGGAAGCAGAAAGTTTTGCAACAATGAACCCGATCTGCGAACTGCCGGACGGCATTGATGAATCCTATGAGGGCGCTGTATTCAGTTCCTATGATGCACAATTGATCTACAGCGATCAGGTCATGACAGCGACATCACAGGCGGCAGGATATATCCAGCACGGACCACTTGCCAACGGCGACAACGTAGGTGATCCCTGTACGACAACTTATTACGTGGTTCGTTACGGCAACGACACCATGGGAACAGACAATACCTCCAAGTATCAGGTGGACTACAATAAGATCAATACCATGCGGAGTGGACTGTATTTCTATATTGATTTATCATCTACATCTTTCTATATGGTCAATAACAGTTATAATGATATGATCGCCAACGGATATAAGGTTGCTAACGATTATTTAGAATTCAGTGTAGGAAGTGTTAACAACGGCTACACCGTCAATACCTCTGCAGCAGAGTTTGACCCGCGCTTTAACTATGCGGATAGTCTCCCCATGCAGTGCGGACATATCAGCCGGGCAGTTAAAGACGAAATCTACAACGGCTTCATGCCCTCTGATAACAATGGTAACAATCACGGCATGTACACAGCCCCAGTAGTCATGCGTATCCTTGACGTGGATACCACAAGCGATCCGGAATATAATTACTGTCTTGTCGGTATTATTACTGGCATCTTTGATACTCAGGCAGGAGCCGGACTTTATGTGATGAGATCACATAAAGGTGAGGAAGTATCTCCATCCGAAGCTTCCATTTATATCCTGAAAGAGTCCTCAAATACGGACGTTACCGATGGAAACCGCCATTACCATATGGCAGGGGCACAATATAAGATCACAGCAACTGCAGGAGAGGCTGTTAACGATACCTCTTTCCCGCAGACGGTCACGATCGGAAACGATGGTAAATCTGAGAATATTACCATAACAAAGCCAGGTACATACTCTGTAGTGGAGGTTTCCCGCCCTACAGACCATACCTATGAGCTTAACAGTACAGCAAAGGAATTTGTAGTCACAGCGGACGATATCGCAAATGCAACGGAGCTTGATCCGCTTGTATTTGATATGGAAGATCCCCCGACAACATACCACCTGCAGCTGGAGATCCAGAAGATCAACCAGGACGGCAGCGGCGACCAGTCACAGGGCGACGGAAGCCTTGCAGGGGCAGAGTTTACGATCGACTGGTACAATGATTATTACATGACACGTGGAGAGCTTCCGGCTACACCGGATAAAACCTTTACGATCACGACATCCAACGTGGGCGGAAGGTATATTGCGACGCTGGACACGAAGCTTCCCCTTGGAACCTTCACCATCCGCGAGACAAAGGCACCGGAAGGATATCTTCTGAATGACCTGAAGTTTACCTGCGGGGGGAAAGAATTTAATAATGACAACTTCCTTCAGTGGGTAAGGATGGAAAGCGGCAACATCAACATTACAGTAGGAAATCAGGCAGTTAATGAGGATTACATTGCCAGAGGCGGCGTGCGCATCCAGAAGCTTGACCTTGAAAACTATGAGGATCATGCGCAGGGCGGCGCTTCCCTTGAGGGTGCTACGTTCCATATTATTAACGTATCAGATCATTATGTTTATGTGGATCAGAACGGCGACAATGTATATCAGGACAATGAGCGTTTTGCGCCGGTAACACGTAAGGATGCCAACGGCATGTATATTTATGACATCAATAAGGATGTTCTGGCAACACTGGTAACAGATGCGAACGGTGATGCAGTCATTGACGGATCTGCAGGTTACACCGATTTTTCGCTGCTCCCTTACGGTACCTATTATATATATGAATATAAAGGACCGACAGGCTATACGACTACCTATAACGACGGCAGACCGAAGCCACCCCTTGACGGAGTATTTGCGGAAGTATTTGAGATCCGGCAGGACGGCGTAACCGTTGACCTTACGGGCGCGGGATATGAGTTCCAGAACCGCGTTATAAGGGCAGATATTGAGTTCAGAAAGATCGAATCTGACACACAGTCAGGCGGCTATGGCACGGAAGCCGGAGGAATGGCAGACGTGGCGTTTAGGCTGACCAACCTTGATACAGGGGAAAGCCATATCGTTTTCACAGATGCAAACGGTTATTTTTCCACAAAATCCTACAGTGCGCCCTTAACAGGCGTTAAGGCACAGGAAACAACCCCGGACGGACACCCGATCTGGAATTTTACTGCTGCTAACGGTATTGTGACTGATAAATCCTATATGATGCACAGTTTTGACACCAATGCCGGGGACGGTTACTGGGAAGCGATCGAAGCAGGAGAAGAAGTTAAGATCGAGCCTTGCGGAACATGGTTTGGTATGAACGCTGCAGGCGGACAGACCCCGGTTGACGACCATGTAGGCGCGCTGCCTTATGGTTCATATAAATTGGAAGAGCTGCGCTGCCCTGCAAATGAAGGAAAGACCAATCTTTACAGCGGTATCTTTTCCATTACGCGGGATTATGAGCTTTTAGATATCGGAAACCTTGAAAACAGGACGCTGCGCATCGAGACGACTGCCAGAACGGAAATGGAAGAAGTGGATGAGGGACACTATGCTCCGGCATGGCCCGCAACGCAGTCTTATATCTCCAATGACGTGCTGTACGCAGAAAATGTCAAGATCACAGACGAATGTAAGGTATATGGCCTTGAATATCAGGAAGAATATTACCTGTACGGTTACTTGTTTGACCTTACCACCGGGGAAGAAGTCCGTAATGCGGACGGCAGCCTGGTTGTCGGACGTGATGAGGAAGGCAATGTGGGCAAGATATTCACGGCCCGCGCAATCGACATGGATGTCATCGACATGAGTTTTGTTTTCGACGCAACGGATCTTGTCGGGCATACGGTCGTAGTGTTTGAAGAACTGTATGTTCAGTCAGACAGGGAAGAACTTGGCGAAGATGCAACGCCGATCACGTTCCATAAGGATATGACGGATGTTGCGCAGACGATCTATTTCCCGAAGATCGGCACGGAAGCGCGCGACAATAATACGGAGCTTAACATGTCTGATGCCGGTACCCAGGTTACCATTACGGACACGATCCATTACAGTAACCTGCGTCCGCAGATTAAATATGTGTTTACGGGCATCCTGATGGACCCGGAGACAAAGGAGGCTTATATCGATCCTGTTACAGGGAAACGTGTGACGGCTTCCATTGAATATACGCCGGAAACCTTTGAGGGTGATGTTGAGGTAGAGTTTATCTTCAACGCATCCGAGGATCTTGCAGGCAAAAATCTGGTCATCTTTGAAGAAATGACACGAAAGAACGTACTCTGGGCATGGCATCATGACTGGGACGACGAAAAACAGACGGTCCACTTCCCGAAAGTGACGACGACCGCAGTTGATTCCGAGACCCTGATCCAGAATTCTGCGCCGGATGATGACATTACCATCCTTGATAAGGTACATTATGAAAACGTGATTGCACGCCAGTATTACCGCCTTGAAGGGCAGGTTTATAACGCTGATACAGGTAAGCCGGAGCTTGATTCAAGGACCGGACAGCCGATCACGGCATACGGGACCTTCTATGCATCCGCAACATCAGGGGAAGAAATGATGAAACTTCACTTCTCCGGGGTCGGCAAAGAAGGTGAAACGCTTGTAATGTATGAAGACCTTTACCTTGTAAAAGCGACCGACGCTGAGATGTACGCCCTGATCGAAGAGCAGAACGCGGCTATCGGCATTACAACGGTCAACCATACAGACCCGGAAGAGAGGGTTCTTGTGGCAGGCAGGGAGCTGTATGCGGAGAATATCGCGGACAGAAGGACTGCAAAGGAGATCGCTGATGATTACAATAACGCTGTCAGCGGTAACAGGGTAACATTTGTCGAATGGCACGACCAGACACAGACAGCCATCTATACGGCAGAAGATCCCAAGGCCATTGCGGCCATGAATACTGAATTACACAGCAGCGATACAGTATCTGACAACGACACAGCATCGGACAGCGGTACCACACTGGTTCAGCTTCATCTTAACTACGATGTGTATAAGATGGGAGTGGAGGTTGAATATGTATTCAACTCGACAGAACAGCTGGTGGCACGCAATGTAAAAACACAGGAAGAAGCAGAGGCCATTGCCGATGCCTATGGAAACATTACATTAACTGCATTTGATGGGAAGGACGCTTTCTATAAGACAGCGGAAAAGCCGGTGGATGTGGCTGCATACGGTAAGGAAAACGGTCTTGCCGAACTTATTCCGTGTTACATCCATAACACAAAACCGCTTACCGGCTATGCCGAGACGGAAGAAACCGCTGCTTATTATGCGCAGCTGCACGGTGTAACACTGGTAAGCTTTGATGCAGATACAAAGACGGCATATTATTATACGGATGAGAATCTCCGCAGCGTGCTTGATACGATTGCCATTGAAGTCGTATTTGATGTATCCGATACCGAACTTGAAGCGCTTAACAGGGCTAAAGCAGAGGATCTTGGCATTGAATATGAGGATATGACAGAGAATCAGCTGATCACAAAGCAGGATGCCATTGATGATAAAGCCGTACAGTTTGCTGCTGATTATGCAGTGGAAATGATGTCTTTTGATACGGTTTCCCATAAAGGCGTATATGTCATGACATCCGGGGATCTCAAAGACATCGACAAAGACCATGTAGTTTATACACAACTCGGTGAAATGGGTATCAACTATGTTGAGCCGGTTACGTTATGGACTGTTGTCCTGCCGGATACGATCGAACGGGCGCATGTGGGCGACCACAGGGTTGCGAGTGATGCTACACAGCAGATCTACATTCCTAAGATCAGAACCAGCGTGGCTGACAGCGAATCAAAGGACCGTAACTCCATGGCTGACGGAGAAGTCATTCTGTATGATACTGTCCATTATGAGAATCTGATCCCCGGAAAGACCTATACCGTTGAGGGAATCCTGATGGATAAGGACACAGGCAAGGCCCTGGAAGTAGACGGACACCATATCACAGCCGACACGACCTTTACCGCATCCTCAAGGAACGGTGATGTAACTGTAACATTTAAGTTTAACGGCGTGAACATGACCGGAAAGAGAGTGGTTGTATTCGAGGATCTCTACTATTCGGGAATAGAGCTGGCAACACACGCCGATATTAATGATGAAGCACAGACACAGTATTTCCCGAAGATCGGGACGACAGCGAAAAATGCAGAGACAGGGCTTTCCTCTACGCTTGCGGAATCCATCAACATCAAGGATACCGTACAATTCACAGATCTGCTGGTCGGGCATGAATATGTCCTGAGCGGCTACCTTGTGGATAAGGCTACAGGACAGATCATCCCGGATTCATCAAGGAGTCTGACATTTAAACCGACGCAGACAAACGGCACGGTTGACATGCTCTTTGACATGGATCTGACTGCTTACGCAGGAAGAAAGATCGTAGTTTATGAGGCGTTGAAGCTTAATAATGCGATTGTTGCAGAACATAAGGACATTAACGACACCAACCAGACATTTTCGATATGTAAAACGGTAACGGTAGCGCTTGACGAACTGACAAGGACACATGAGAGTAACGGAACGAACAGTGTCACTCTGATCGATACCGTACAGTATGAAGGGCTGCAGCCCGGAGTAAGCTACACCTGCGTCGGCTCTTTGGTATATCAGGACACCGGCAATTCCGTCATGAATGGGTTTAAGGCGATCAAGGGCGAAACAACCTTTACCCCGGAAAGCTCATCCGGAACGATCACCATCACCTTTAAGATGGATGCAAGCAAGCTGCAGGGCAGGGATGTTGTATGTTATGAGATCATCAAGTATAACGGCCACGCGGTATGTAACCATATTGACAGGGATGATAAGAACCAGACCATCAGCTTCCCGTATCTTAGCGATACCGTGGCAGTTGATACGGCAGACGGAGACAAGTACATTGCTTCTGTAGGAATGGTATCCATCACCGACAATATTATCTATGAGAATTTTACGGTTGGTAACACTTATACCATCAGAGGACAGCTTATAGATAAGAAAACCGGCCAGCCGGTTACGGTCGATGGGATCCCGGTAACAGGAGAAACAATGTTTACCGCGGAAATAGAAAACGGCACGGCTTCCGTAGTTTATGCATTTGACAGCGGAAAGGTTACAGCTGATACCATCGTTGTATTTGAAACACTTTACAATGCGGACGGTTCTGTAGTAAATGAGCACTGCGACATCAACGACCGGGATCAGACCGTTACAAGAGGAGTAAAAACAGGCGACAGTATCCTTTGGATACTTGCAGGTCTGGCTTCCATGATCGCTTTCTTCGGAGCGGTGCTTGTGGCAAGAAAGAAAAAGAAAAAATAAGGGGTTAGCTGATTTTCCCCATGGGATTTCAGTTTTCATATAACGGCACCTCCTTATAGAGAAAGTCCATCGAAAGATGGGCTTTCTTGATTTTCCTCATTTTACTTAACAAAAGCGTGTTTTTAGTGGTATTTTGCAGGAAAATGTGATATTATTAAAAAGAACAAAGGAGATACACACAAGATGGAAGTTGATATTTTAATTGACAGGATTACAGACTGTTTGGTAGACACAAGAACCGGCGAGGAAGTGGAAACGGAATATCGGATGCGTGAAACGCCAATAAGACTGAAAGACTACAGGGGATGGAAATTTAACTGGAGTATCACAGAGAAAAATGGGTATGATATATATGAGCTTTTTTTAAAGGATGATGATATAGTTCAGGGTAGAATTTCTGTCAGAATTGATGGTGGGGTTGCAGACGTAGAGATTGTTGAAACAGCACCACATAATTACAGCCATAAAGGAATTTATGCAGGCGTTGGAGCGCATTTATTCGCCATAGCATGTCAGGTCAGCCTTGATGCAGGGTGTGATGGCGTAGTAGCATTTACATCTAAGAATGATTTAGTAGAGTACTATACGGACAAATTAAACGCTGTGGAAATCACGCCAAGAAGAATGGTTATTTTTGAAAATGCTGCGCAAATACTGTTAGACAAATATATGAGAAAGTAGGTGGTGATTATGTTGGCAATGGAACGAAAACCAGTGGATGTTACACATGATATTTCATATTATGCGAAAGACAGCAGATTAACCGGAGAACCGGATGGTAAGCGGTATCAATGGAGAGAGATGATAGAAAGATTCAAACAGTTGGGCAGACCGCTTACAGATGAAGAAGCAGAGGAATTTAGGATAAAATAATTTGAAACAGTAATCAAGAGAGCAGAACTTCGTGTGTGAGGTGTTTCAAAAGTTGGACTTTTAGGCGTAGCAGTTTATTGGCTGCTGCGCTATTTTTATGCAGCCAAGGGTCTTGAAGATTTAGTCCTTTTAAATGAGTGTCCTCTATTATTTCTCTGTCATTGTCTGTTGAATTGTGTAATAAAAAATGCTATAATGTGTAATATAAAATGCTAATTAAAAGAATTGAAAGAAACTGAACCATAAAATAATGGGAGAAGGATTATGAGAATCGAGACCTATTATAAATTAGAGGATTTATATAAAAGATATATCGGATATATTAGTACAAAAGAATTGCTGGATGAGGGATTTTCCAACCGCCAGATTGCGGGGCTGATGGAAGAAAATTATCTGGAGAAAGTATGCCATGGCTGCTATTGGATGTTGCAATGCGGATATGAAAAGCCGGATGACTATAAATGCATTGAAGTGTGTCTGAGTGATCCGCGGGCGGTGATAGCCTCGAAAAGCGCATGCTTTTATCAGGGGCTCATCAAAACAGAGCCGGATGTTTTGAGCATCGTGACAAAACGGACGGACCGCAGCAAAATAAACATGAATTTTCCGGTAAAAAGACATTATTTTTCAGACAGTAATTATCAGCTTGGGATAGAAAGGGTAGAGACGGAATTTGGCAGCTATAATATTTATAATGTAGAACGCGCCCTTTATGATATAGTGCGTCTGAAAGATGGGACAATAATAGAAATTACCAATCAATTGAAAGTGAATTCCGAATATTATAAGCGGATAATGAGATATGCGGAAATGCTCAGATATAAATAAAAGCTTTAAGCTGGAAAATGTTATTCTAATCTGTATCAAAGGGGGAAATGAAATGGGTACATTTGCATGGCTGCTTCGAAAAGAAGGAGTTGGAATACCGGATGAAAAAAAGGAAGAATTCAAAGACCGCCTTGAAAAATTGTTTCAGGCGGGTGGAATGATGGAGGTGGAACAAATAGAGTTATGCGGTAAAAAGGCAGTAACGATTCAAAAAGCCTCCATGCATGATAATGGAATGGGCTTTTGTTATAATTATTTTGAGGAGGATTACTGGGAGGATGCAGGATTTGATTCAAAAAGAGGAAAGGTATGGAGTCAGAAGATTGGATGGCGGTATTTCCGGCGTGTTGTGGTTGCTGCATATGTTTTGGAGAGCTTATATGTAGATGGATCGGCCGTAGCGAAGGTGAATAATGATCTTGTAATGTCACCAATGTTTATCGGTTGGATAAATTATTTGTTTCAAGAGCATTTCCCGCAGAAAAACAATGATCCATGGGTTTTATTTGAAACTATGCACGATCAGGACTATACAGATTTGGAAAGCTATGAATGGAAGGCATTTGTTCAGGATATGGACGGATTGCCTGGCTATTTTGATATCAAGGCTGTTTTGTCGGGAACAGCAGCCGTAGAAAAAGAAGTAAAAAAAGAAATAGAGAGTTTTTTGGGTCAGGAAGAAAGCGTTAAAGAAGAGGGTAAGATGGGTTTTGTGGAGCTCATGACGGGACTCAGGTGTTCAGTCGAGGGATTTCATAAGGAAAGTGAGCAGAGTGAGGCAGAACAGCTTTCGCTCATTATGGGAATGTTAAGCTCGTATTATGGACAGGACAAGTCATTGCGTGATATCCTTGAGCAGTATAAGGATAAATATTTGGGAAAGATTTGTTTTTTCGCAGCATTAATGGACACGCCGGCATATGTAAGCAAGATTATTGCAGAGACATATGATGTTGATTTCTGGGAGTTATGGGAACAGGTCAGGGATGTGGCAAAAAGAAATAAGCTTTTTTTTAAACAAGGGATTCCGCAGGAAATAATACCTGTTTCCACTATGGATTTTTTAGGTGTTTCATCAGATGATATGATTCCGTTTTGGGGTCATGATAAAAATATTCAGTTTTCACAGGAGCTGAAAGACTGGTTTGCGGATCTGAAAAGTCAATTTGAAAAGTTTTTGGAATCGGAGGATATGGTTGATAACCCGTTGTACTGGATTCTGGATATGATGGAATACGCAGATGAAAATTATTATCATATCTATACTTTTTCGGACTTTTTTAAAGAGACGATAGAACATTTGAACGACAGACGCTTTCTGGCATTGTGGAAGATTTATGATGAAATGCTGCATGATCCTGTGATGGAGGAAGCGGGAAGCGTAATTTTTATGCCGGAAGAAACGGCAGATGAACAAGACGTACGGTACTATTTTGGTTCGCCCCCACGCCGTCGGCTGAAAACGAATTGGGGGTTCATGGGACGGGAAGCAGAAAATAATAAAGCGAGAACGACGTTGCGCCGTTACATGGCATTGCTGGGAAATAAAGGATTGAGAGAAAAAGTATTTGGATTTTAAAGAGTATGCTTCGCGGGGCGTTTTCTTGGGGAAGGACGATGCCCTGGGTATTGTGTTGAGGATCATATGGTCGGAAAGGCGTGGTTATTGACATGACAGAAAAAACAGCCAAGGAAATTGGTGAAACTATTATTTCAAATCCAAGAATGATCATATGGAATTACTATGAACCCTTTGAAAAAGCATATGAGAGGATAAGAAAATCTGCGAAAATTGCAGAATCAATCTACGAAATTCAAATAAAAGTAATCGGCGTAACAGCAATGGCGTACTTTTATAACCTTATCACTGCAAAAGAAGTTTTAATTATTTGTAATAAGATAGATGAATCGGGAAAACTGTTTCAAAAAGAAGATTTGGATTTTATATTTGAAAATTTTCGGATGCTGCTGGAAATGTATAAAAGCTTAGACAGCATTGCCCTTATGGCAAACCGCACTACAACGGCAGAAGACTTTAGACAGCTTATGGATGAGGAAGCAAAAAATCATAAGATGAGAAAAATCAGAAAACAGATGAAGGAATATTCTGATGCTGATTTATGGAATGCATATAGTGATATTAAAAAAAATTATATGGACGCTTTTCGACGAAAATATATTCTGCCTGATCAGTCGGATGTCCGTTTTCACAGGAGTCCCTATGAAGATGTGATTGAAAGTATTGCTGTGGAATTAGATAAGAAAATAAGCAATGAGTTGAAAAATGAGATTATATCCATTCTTGATATGCCAAAAGAAGCCGAACAGTATTATGAAAATAAATTGATTATGTTAGAGGCCGCTTTGGATAATACATCTGATATGTTTGAAAATCGTTTGGCAGAAATGGTCAATACACGGATTTTTAATAATGCGGCAAAGAAAAAACTGCAGATGGAGTTTTCACCTTCTGAAGATGACGCGTCCATTATATCTTATATAGTCGCTGGAATTGAAACCACAGAATACGGAAAGCAATAATATCTTGTTATGAACACATGATAAAAAGAATCATGTATGATATCATTGAAAGTGAAAAGTAAATATTAAAAAAGCTAGTTCTTTCTATAAGGAAGATGAGAAAGGAGTGGAAACCATGAGTGATATTATGGAAGAAGTACGAAAAGAGGGTTTATTGAAAGGCAAGAAAGAGGGTTTATTGAAAGGCAAGAAAGAGGGTTTATTGCAAGGCAAAAAAGAGGCCATTATCATATTGATTAAGTCAGGGTTACTGCCATTAGAAAAAATTGCAGAAATATATGACATGCCTTTGAAACGGGTACAGGAGATCGCTTTTTCCATACAAGAAGCATAACTACAATTTTATCCCATATACAGTAAAGGCCTGTCACACGGGCCTTTTTCTTTTGCCCTATTATTCTATTTATCTTTTTGCTAATTTTCTTATAAACGTTTTTTTTCTATAATCAGGATAACTAGCGCTTTTACATTTGCTAAAGTGATTTTTTGCCAATGAATAACAAAACAGCATGGCTAATTCCGTGCTGTTCTTATAATTATGAAAATAGGGGTAATTCATGGATAAGAAGGGTCCGTCGAAAAACCCCCTTCTTATAGGTTAATAAAGAATTACTATGGTTTTAAATTAAGTTTAGTATCGTTTTATTACAGAATTACCCGGTAATACTCCTTGAAGCACCCTTAACAATCTATTATAATACAGAATCACCCAATTATATTAAGTAATGCATACAATATAATAAATTAAAGTAATAAAATATACAGAACTACCCAATTATAATCCATTTCATTCCGGAATACCCCTATTACACTTCATAATGGTAAAAAGGGGATAGCAAGGATTGAATAACCCATATTCACCTTTATTTTTCTATAATTTCCCCCAAAACGAATTTCTAAATAAAACCAGAATAAATTTTCAGATATAAAAGGATGATATAGTATAAAAGAGTAATACAGAATTTTTCGGATATAAAAAGGTAGTCAGTAAGGTGACTACCAATTTTTGATGAGATCGGAAAAAGGTAGTCAGTAAGGTGACTACCAATACTTGATGAGATTGGAAAAAGGTAGTCAGTAAGGTGACTACCAATTCTTGATGAGATTGTAAAAGGTAGTCAGTAAGTGACTACCAATATCTGATGAAATTGTGAAAAGGTAGTCGGTAAGGTGACTGCTTAAATAATATAAGTAAATTTTAATCCGTTATAAATAGCGGTATCACACTACAAATAACCGGTATAAAATGGGATAATAGAGCCTACTGCCATAATAAAACCATGACTGTATTAGAGTGATCTATAATAAACTATATCAATCTATAAACACGTTTCATTCCATAATAATCCGTTTCATTCTAAAATATTACGTTTTCAATCAGAAATAATCCATAATGAACCGTTATTTTACACTGTCTGTATATGGAATAACACCGTATATAAAAGATTTTAGTTATCCGGGCACATTGTCATTCTGCGATAACCTAATCTGGCATACGTTTTTATCCTTGGCAATATTACTTAAAATCTTTTTGCATCCTCATACAGAAGCAAGAATTATTTTGGCTTGTTTGCTGACTATTGGCAGACAGTCTTTTTTAAAAATTACATACTTATTATGAAAATATATTTAGATGTGAACGGAAAAGAGATTTTCATTATAAATGGATAGATAGAGGGGGTGGACGTATGGGTAATCATGATATGGATAAAGTACCAATCTGGGAGAAAGCCAATTTAACGATTAAGGAAGCTGCAGAATATTCTAACATCGGAATCAACCGGATAGAAGAATTATTAAAGATGCCAAATTGCAGCTTTGTATTGTATGTGGGAAAAAAGAAGCTTGTAAAACGTAGAGAATTTGAACTTTTTCTAAGTCGCACATTGGAAATATAGAAACCCAATGATTTACTTTTGAGCCTTGATATGCTATACTATCAATGCTCAGTTTGCTGAGCATTTGGTATTAAGGCTCTTTTTTGAAAGTTGAAAGGAGCTTTTACTATGGGAAAGGACATAAAAGGAAAGGAGCTTGGCGTTGGAATAAGCCAAAGATCTGACGGGTTCTATGTTGGTAGATTTACCACCCAATATGGACAACGGAAGCAGAAATTATTCCGCAAACTGCAAGAGTGCAGACAGTGGCTGGCAGATTCTCAGTATCAGGACGAGCATAGCAATCTGAATTTTCCGGAAGAAATGACGGTAAAGGCATGGTTTGACTATTGGATCAGTATGAAGAAGCGGACTGTACGCCCGAACACGGTAAGAAATTATACAGAGCGTTATGAGCATAACATTGATCCTGTGATTGGAAAACAGATTTTGTCAGAAGTAAAACCGATTCAATGTCAAATGATTATGAACCGGATGGCTGACGAAGGGTATCGTACATCAACTATTTATCAGGCAAGGATAACATTGTTTAATATGCTGGATTATGCGTATCAAAATGATGTGATTATGAAAAATCCTTGTAATAGAATGGTGAAATCTGATATTGGAAAGCCTACTCGGAAGAAGGAAGCACTGACGTTAGAGCAGCAGAAAAGGTTTGTAAGGGGAATTGTAGGAAATACATACGAGTACCAGTACAAATTTTTGCTGCAGACAGGGCTTAGGACAGGAGAACTTGTAGGCTTGAAATGGACAGATATTGATTTTGATAACCGTATCCTGACGATTAGCCGCTCTATGGAATATCGCCATTCTACCGGAGAATGGAGGGTGGGAGAGCCTAAGAGTAAATCGGGGTATCGGTCAATTCCATTGACAGATGAAGCAATAGACATATTGCGGAAACAGAAGCAGAAGAATCTTGAGTTCAAAGTAATTCCAATGGAATGGTCAGAATATGTTTTCCTATGTAGAAAAGGAACGCCGGTCAAAAACAGCACGTATGACACTATGTTATTTAAACTGTGTGACAAGATAGGAATTCCGAAATTTTCCATGCACGTACTGAGACATACATTTGCCACCAGATGTATCGAAGGTGGTATGAAGCCAAAGACGTTGCAGACGATACTTGGACATTCTAATATTGGTATAACAATGAATCTGTATGTTCACACGACTGAAGATGAAAAACATAAGGAAATTGAAAAAATTGCAGCCTTTCTTAAGATAGTTTAAAAAATTGGTACGTAAATTGGTACGTAACAAAGCTATGAAAGGCAAAAACCCTGTAAAATAAAGGAAAAACTAAAGGAGATTAAGATAAAATGAAACTAGGAATCGTAATACGCGAGGCTGGTTTCATATCTTCATGAATTTTCATAAATGTCTATAAAACCCAGTGTTTTCAATGCTTTGCGAGATTTGAAAATCAATAAAGGTTCATGCAGATTTTTATATATCTATGTCAAATTGGTGCGGAATTGGTGCGGTAATATTCAGGAGAAAGAGTTCCAACACAGAAAACCTTTTTGTAATCATGCAACGACAAGGAGCCGTGCCAGACTCCTTGTTTTTTAATAGTCTGTTTTGTTAACCCGTTATTTTGATGATATGAAGAAGGATTTATAGGGTTGCATTTTTATGAATAGTAGGATAAGATAAAGGGGATGATAAAATTAAGATAAAATGTTGATAAGGAGCGAAGGCGAATGTTACAAATTAGACCTGTTTCGGATTTGAGAAATAAGTTTCCTGATATTGAGAAAATTGTAAATGCAGGAGAACCGGTATATTTGACAAAAAATGGATATGGAGCAATGGTGGTACTAAGCCTTGAGGAGTATTCAAAGTTGACAGACAGTGTGGAAATTGCACTGGATAAGGCTGACAGGCTTGCTGCGGAAAACACTGAACGGATGAGCCACGAGGAAGTTTTCGGAAATCTACGGAGGAAAATAAATGCTCAGTAAAAAGTACAGATTAAGTTATCTGCCACTTTTTTATGAGGATCTTGATGAGAAAATAACTTATATTGTTGAGAAACTAAAGAATCCAAAAGCGGCGAATGACTTATTGGATAAAGTGGAGACTGCCATCATAGAGCGTCTTCCGGTGGCAGAATCTTTTGAGGCATATCATTCTATCAGAGAACGCAGATATGCTTATTATCGAATTTATGTAGATAATTACATCATTTATTATGTCGTAATAGATGATGATCCAGACGATTTGGTCATGGAAGTGAGAAGGTTCCTCTATAATGGGCAGAATAGGAATGAATTGGTATAATAACAAATGATTTTAACGGGATAAAAATTTTTAGATAGAAATTCAAGTAAAAAAAAAGTAAAAAAAAGATAGAAATTCAAGTAAAAAAATGATTGACAAAAGCACTATAACCTGATATAGTGATTATTGCATTTAATTGAAGAACTTAAATGTTAAGCGGATGTTTCAATATTGATAAACGGACAGATATCTCACGGGGATATTCTGCCATTTTGAAGATATTGATGCATCGGCTTTTTTGTTGTGCCGATTTTTCGTTCCTTGACAATTTCATCCGCAAATACGCCGGACACCCGGACAGGGATGTACGCCATGACCTGCTGATGTAGCGAGCGTACCAAGGAAGGATCCGCGTAGATTGCGACACGTAACAAAAACTTATTTTTTAAAAGAAAGGGAGGCACAGCTTATGTCAAAATATATGATGAATACAAAGTTCAATGAAACATCAAAGGTGGCGGTTCTGTCGGTAAAGCAGTACGAGTATTATAATGAGATACAAGATGCTGTCTGCATTGCAAGGGAAAGATTCCTGCTGGCGGCTGGCACGCTTAAGAAAGAGCAATTTCTGGGTTTACAGATCAAAATGGGCGAGGACGGAAAATGTCAGGCATGCGCATTTTCAAGCACGGATGCCAATGTGACCGCAGAGGACTTGAGATGGATGTTCGAGAAGTATGCGGATGTTGCTCCCTTTTGCACTGAACCTTATATGATACGACACAGTGATTCCGATAAGATCTATGAAGTGTGCCGGATACCCGACAATTCCGGCATTAAGATGCCAAATTCAGAAGCTCATTCCGACACCTATTTTTTACAGTTGCTTGACGAAATGGCAAAAAACAATGCTGCAATTCAGATCATTGTCGGCGTAACAGATGACGGCACACAGGCGGGATCGATTTTCATGATTCTGCCGGACGAAATGAGTCTTAGGATGCGCACGATGGTTTCCTTTGCTTTCCCGAACACGAAAGTAAGCAGGCTGGCAGAGTCCGGAGCAGCTCCTGCGGGAGACGGTATCACGATGGAATACCTGTATGATGGCATGACAGTGGTATTGATTAATCTGATGCGTGAGTGCTGCGAAGAACCCCCAAAAGCGTATCTTTGTGATGGTGAGGGGATTTTTTATGAAATCGATGATGAGGAGGATTTTTATGAGTTCGATCGTGATTTGGCAAACAGTGCGGACACATCAGGCTTCACAGTGATTGATGATTTGGAACTGAGTGTACGCGCCTATAATTGTCTGAAACGGGCCGGAATCAACTATATAGAGGAACTTCAAAGTCTGAGCGATGAGGATTATTCTCATATTCGAAATCTGGGCAGATGGAGAATTCAGGAGATTAAACAGAAACTTTCAGAATTTGAAGCTCAGGCAGCAGCATCCCTGCCGACTGCACAGAACTATACGGAGATGCTGAATGAACTGATCGGACTGAAGGAGGTAAAAGAGCAGGTTCGAAAAATTACGGCGTTTGCCAAGATGAAAAAGGATATGGAGGAGCTCGGCATGCCTGAGGCACCCACAACATTCAACATGGAATTTGCCGGAAATCCGGGGACTGCAAAGACAACAGTAGCCCGGATACTTGCAGGTATTTTTCATGAGATAGGACTGCTTGGCAGCAGTGAGGTTGTAGAAGTAGGCAGGGCGGATCTGGTAGCCCGATATATCGGGCAGACTGCCGATCAGGTAAAAGACGTGTTCCAGCGGGCCAAAGGGAAACTGTTATTTATAGACGAGGCATATTCTCTGGTGGATGATCGGGAAAAGTCGTTCGGGGACGAGGCGATCAACACCATCGTACAGGAGATGGAGAACAGGCGCAAAGATACAGTGGTAATCTTTGCGGGTTATCCTGACAAGATGAAAGAGTTTTTCTCCCGGAATCCCGGTTTGAGTTCCCGTGTTCCGTTTCATATCTGCTTTCCTGACTACTCGGCGGAGGAAATGGTTCAGATTGTTGAATTGGAAGTCAGGAAAAAAGGATTTTCGCTTGGAGACAATGCCAGAGAGAGGATATTATCCATCTGCGGGAAAGCGCTTCGTTATCCCGATGCGGGGAATGGGCGTTTCTGCCGGAATCTGGTTGAAAATGCAATGCTTGGATATGCCTCACGGGTCTATGGAACTGACGACGAGGGAAGCGCAGACAAGGATTTCCTGTTGCAGGAGGGGGATTTTGTTTTTCCTGAAAATATGCAGGAAATAAAGGACTCCGTACCGATTGGTTTCAGAGTAGCGTAGCATAAGACGGGGAGTAAAAATTAGATAGGAGGACACGATTATGACGGATGTATACGTTATCACAAAAGAAGGCAGGGACTACACGGACGAAGGAAAAGAATACATCAGGAACAGCCTTATCAATGAACACGGCGTGGCAGGCAAAATCACGATGTCGTTCGGACAGGTCTACAATGACCCGAAAACGCTGGCGGACGCGCTGAAGAAACACAAAGACACGGCCTTTGTGATCATTTCCGGAACGACGGGCATGTTCACATGCGAGCCCAAAAGCAACGAATCCATCATATGGAACCTGGAACACCATCCCGACCAGACTTCATGGGAAACGCTGCACACATGCGCAATGATGGAACTCAAAGAAAGAGAAAAGGCGCAGCAGGAACGAAAAACGGAGGTGTAAAGGTATATCCGACATGGAAGAAAAACTATGCAGGGGAAATACGGAGATTCAAAGAATCTGTCATGACGGCTTTTCCTGAAAACACAGTTATAAATCCTGATGCCGGGCATCCTTTTGGTCAGGAAAGCGGCGACAAAGAAGGAGATTCAAAGTGCCCGAGAAGCTGTGCCGACTTGGCCGCTTTGGGCCGCATTCGGTATATGAATTATCTGAAATACGGACACACGAACTGGCAAGAGTGGCGTAATACAAACTGGGGGTTGTCGTGGAAAGAAATCAGTCTTGAAGTTGAAGTCGAAACAGGCGATGACTTTGTTTCTTATGACTTTGTGACGCCGTGGAGCGTACCTTATGGAATTTGCCACGAAGTTGAAAAACTGATCTCTGCTACAAGTCTTGAGGTCATATGGGGCTTTGCCATTGAGATAAGAGGTAGAAATTGCGGCTTTTTTATAAAAAAATCAGACGAAAACGAATTTGTCTATATTGACAAAGAGGGCGATGTTGCATTTGCCGACAGCATCTGGGAAAGAGACGATTGATTTGATGCCGCTTGCGCGGGGGAATGAGGGGAAAAAACCGGGGAACAAAAAAGTGATTGCAGGCACGCATGAAATGTGGTACGATAAGCATACCTTATCCGAGAGGCGATAAGGGCTATGCTATTCATCCTTTGTGATGATACGCTTACTGGTTTTGTCTGGTTAATCAGCACATTACCTTATGCAAACAGGACGATAATGTTTATGTACCTGCCTGCCGACTTAGGGAAATTGTCCCCCGTGTCGGTAGGCATGATGCATTTTTAGGGGTAAGTTTTTAGAGGGAAAAAATTTTGGAAAACAAAATGGAAAAACAAAAACGATACAATCAATGTGTAAAGACCTGCGTGTGCGGAGAGTGCCCGCAGGCTGAACTGTGCAGAGCGTGGGCTTCGTTTGTCGATAAACATGATAAACGCAAAGGTTACGCGCATTTCGACCAGCGCGTTTCCTTGGGGATGGAGCGTGTCCGTAACTATGTCATGGATGAAAAGAAGGTGGCAGCGCATGGTTTCTATCCCTTTATCCACTTTGAAAGAAAGAATTCCCGATATGGCAGAAAAGGGCCGAAAAAGCCAAGAGAATTATACTATTGTTCCCATATGGACCGGTGCGTTTACCAGCGATACGCCTTTCTGCTTAATTATTATTACAATATCCGGGCTAAGGAAAAAGGGATTGACAAAGCCGCCATTGCCTACAGGGACAATCTGGGAAAGAATAATATAGACTTTGCCAAAGAGGTGTTTGACGCCATTCGCGGATTGGAACGCTGTCTCGTGATTGTCGGGGATTTTACTGATTTTTTTGACAAACTGGATCATAACTATTTAAAACTCAGATTGTGCGAGCTGCTGGGTGTGGAGCGGCTGCCGGAGGACTATTTTGCCGTATTTAAGAATATCACGCGATTTTCCGGCTGGGATTGGGAAGATATCGTGAAGGCTGCCGGAGAACCTATAGCCCAAAGAGGGATTCGCAAAAAACTCAATCAAAAGAGAACGATCCTGAGCAGACAGCAGTTTTTGGACAATACAGACTGCATAAAGAAAAACACATCGGGAGCAGGAATCCCGCAAGGCTCGCCAATCAGCGCAGTGCTGGCAAATGTGTATATGCTGCAGTTCGATCAGACCCTTCAGGGATATGCCTCCGACCGGGGAGGAATTTACAGGCGGTATTCCGATGATTTTATCATAGCGCTCCCCCTTACTGAAAAAGACGAAGTGAAAGAGTATGTTGACTACATTTTTTCTTATATCAGTACGCTTGGGGGATTGATTGAACTCCAGAGAGAAAAGACCTCGCTTTATCTGTTTGAAAAAGATGACCTGCGCTCCTATCCGTCAGGGGAACCCGGCATCATAGACTACCTTGGATTCTGGTTTGACGGCAGAGATATCAGGATACGCCCCCGCTCCATTACGAAATATTATTACAGGATGCGCAGGAAAGCCCGGACCATTGGCCGCAGCGATTGGGTATCTCCCAACAGGAAACATATTACGGCAAGAAACCTTTATCAGATCTATTCGCATAGTGATAAAAAGCAGACATTTATTGACTATGCGAAAAGAGCGACACGCCTCTTAAATCTTCACGACCCGGAAACGGTCGCGGTGATCAAAAAGCATAAGCAGAAGATCGCACAGGCAATTAAAAAGGGAATAAATGGCAAAGAGAACAAAAGGGAACAGGAACAAAAATAGTAGTTGACATTTCTTGTCGTTCCCTGTACAATGGTGTTAGCTAACAAGTGAACAACTGCAAAGCGATATGATGGAAAGAATTGGAACAAAGTCAAGCCGGTCTGTCCTATCGTCCACAGGAATCAAAAAGGGGAGTGAGCCGCATGGAATATGCGAATTTCGGTGAATTTTTAAATAAGAAAAGAGTGGAAAAGCAGATCACATTAAGGAAAATGGCGGATATGCTGGGGGTATCTGCGCCTTTTTTGACAGATGTTGAAAAAGACCGCCGTAATCCTTTGGATATGGAGAAGCTGAAGCAGCTTGCGGAGATACTGGAGCTGTCCAAAGAAGATAATGAGCTGATGCTTAATCTGGCAGGCAGGAAAAGGAACGCAGTAGCACCGGATTTGCCTGAATATATCATGGAAAG
>DLOP01000031.1:28415-38730 GCA_002478505.1 Lachnospiraceae bacterium UBA7481 | reverse complement strand
TTGGCAGATCGTCAGGATGTAGATAAATAATGATTTTCGTGAATAATATAACGATAATCGTTAAATTGTTGTTGATAAACATTTTTCTTTATGTTATTATTTCCTCGTAAGGGTTTCCTTATATTCACAGGGCGCTATCCGACAATAAAACAGGCCTTTTGGAAGAAGAGGGGAGGTTATGGGTAATGGCTGAAAAGAACGGAAAAAATAAAAATTATAAAATATTATGTATATTAGAAATTATTATTTTATTTTGTGTTATAATTTTTTCTTTCTGCAGTATTAATTTTATTGCTAATATTGGTAATTTGCTCTTGCAAAGCCACGGTTTTCATAGGGCTCTTTCCTATTTGAACGGTTCATATTCTCCCATAATTTTATTTGCGGATATCCCAGTTTTATTTGTATCGCTTCTGTGGATGCATTGGATCAAATATGAACAATGCGACATTTTAGCGTATGAACAATATTATTTAAGGGCGCTTAAGAGGAATAAAAAAGCGGTAGATTTGCATAAGGAGTTACTGTATGACGAGCTGGTATTGGGAAAGTATGATGAATGCAGGCGGGAGATAGAGGAACTTCATCAGTTGGAGAGCCGCTTAAAACCTTTGCAAAGAATAGAGATACAGCTTTATTATATTGACTATTTAATGGCAGTGAATATAACAGAGCCTTTACATACGGAATTGGAGAACGCAGAAAATCTGCTGGCATCGATAAGCGTTAAGCGTGACGAAATAAAACAGGCATATCAAAGAGGAATCAGCTTTCGTCGATATCGAATAGAAGAACGGTGGGAAGATATGCTTGAATTTATAAGGACAGAGCCAAAAAGAGACCAGTCGACTTTGAAACAGGTGGTCAATGCCTATTATTGCGGGTGGTGCTGCTATTGCCTTGGCAGGTATGAAGAAGCGTTTAAAGAATTGAAAATTGCTGCTGAATATGGCGGAAACTCAAAGTATGTCAAGCTGGCAAATGAGCTGATGGAACAAATCCCTGAAAAAAATTTATATGATAATAATATTGCGGGGCAATCAAAAAAATATGAACGTAATTTCTATAAAATGGTGGCCATCATTTTTGCGGTCTGTGGTCTGTTGATAATGATATGGCTTGGAGCCCATCGTTATTTCATGCGTGGGAAAAGTATTGAGGAGATATATAGTAAAAAATATTTTTGCCCGCAGGATGAACTGGTTGTGATTTATCAAAAAGAGATTGATGATTATGAGATGGCGATTTTGTATGATGGGGAATATGTAGCATATTGTCTTTTCGAGGAAACAGCTAATCATTACAGATTAATAAAGTCTTACCGTGAGGGATTTAGTTTTTTGAGAAGGAGCAATTTTCCGGAAGTGAAGGAAGGAGAAGAAGATTTTTTTACAGGGTGTGATATAGGGCGTTTGATCACCGGATTTTATAAGAAACATGATATTTTTTACCGGGAAGATGCGGAATATGTCGGTATTTGTTTTTATCCGTTGGGTGAAAACATTAAAATTGACGACGAGCTGATCAACATACAACAACTTGACCGGGTAATATATATCAATGATGTGCCGGTCTATTTTTGGAGTTTAGAAAATGTAGATATAAAAAATATAAGTTTCTGGACACATATTTTTGTTTACCGTGCAGAAAAATGATGGATCAAAAACCGGACGGGTAAAGATGCGGCGCTTTGGCGTTTTTATATCTTCAGAAAGCAAACTGAAAAAAGAAATGAGGGAAGAAAATGAATGGGAGTAATGCAAAGATCCAAAAGATACGGAAAATCAGCAGCGAAGCATTGATTTTTTTTAGTGTTATACAGATCTTACTGATTGTCTATGCTGTTGGTGCATTTTTGGTCGGCTGTTTCATGATCTGGATGGGTGATTATTTTGACCAAAAATTAGTTGGTGTGAATTGGTCTGTAGAACAGCAAATACCAGCGGCAATTTGTTTTGAGGGTGGATTGATGTCAGGTATTGTTGATTTAAAGCGTAATACAGAATCCCAGGCTGCCGGGTTTGGCGTAAATCTTCTTGCGCTTGCCGTCGTAATGGCCGCTTTTGCGGTGGTTCTGCATTTTGTGGCAAAGATATTTAAGGCGCTCAAGGAGAGCGATTCGCCGTTTCGTCCGGCAGTCATAAAGAATATAAAGATCGTATTTGTGCTGATATCGATTTTTCTGGTGCTGCAAAGTGGTTTTTTGGTTGGCGCGCTCGTGGCTGTTTCCTTGTGGGGCATATTCATGATCTTTGAATATGGATGTGTGCTTCAGAAGCAGTTCGATGAGACTTTATAAGAGAAATCCGGATTGAAGCCGCAATGAGGCGGCATGGAAATCAGAGAAAGGAATAGATGCCCATATGGCGATTATTTTAAGACTTGACAGAATGATGGCGGATCGAAAGATTTCATTGAACGAACTGGCGGAGAAAGTAGGGATTGCCAATGTGAACCTTTCTAATATTAAGACAGGGAAGGTTAGCGCGATCAGATTTTCCACTTTAAACGCGATCTGCGACGTGTTGGACTGCCAGCCCGGCGATCTGCTGGAGTTTCAGCGGGATCAGGTTGTACAGGAAAGAGGGTTCTGTAATATTGAAAGCGAGTAAGCTGCCGCAGCCGGATCTGGCGTTATCGGGTTGCGGCTCTTTTTTCATGTCCCGCAGACGGTCAGACTCTGTCAGACTTCGGGGATACGCAGTACCTGCCCGATATTCAGCTGGTCACTGGTCAACCCGTTTAAAGTCTTGATGGCGTCAACGGTCGTACCGTATTTTCTGGCAATCAGCCAGAGGCTGTCTCCGGACTGTACGGTATATTCGATATAAGGGGCGTTCTGTCCTGCCGGTATTTTTAAAATCTGTCCGGTAGTGATCATGTTATTTGTTAATCCGTTTATACTTTTGATGGTGTCAACCGTCGTGTTGTATCTTCTGGCAATCAGCCACAGGCTGTCGCCTGCCTTCACTACATATTCAAATGTGTCCTCCCCGGATCCCGTCGGGGGAATGTTCTGCACGATTCCCAGATATACCTTATAAAGAGCCTGCCATGTGAGAGGTCCTACCGTGCCGTCAGGAGAAAGCTGCATAGCCTCCTGAAAGTCTATGACAGCCTGACGTGTTCCGCTGCCGAAGATACCGTCCTGTGTCGGCGCGGGAATACCGGGATAATATTCTGAGATCACGTTTAACAGATATTGCAGGGTAATGACATCCTGCCCTCTTGACCCCTGACGGAGAATGGAGGATGGGGGAACCGTTCCTATGCCAAGGGTATCCCCTTCGCTGTCTAATTCGGCAAGTCTGGTCACAGAGGAATACAGGCTTGAAAGCTTATACCAGGTGGATTTGCCCACAATGCCGTCGGATTGGAGACCGAAAATACTCTGGAATTTTGCCACGGCATTTTTGGTGCTGTTGCCAAAGGTCCCGGTCTCGTCCGTAATGGTGGGAATGGCAGGATAATTTTTCCTGATACGGTTTAAATAGGTCTGTACGGTCTGTACGTTCAGTCCGCTACTTCCTGTTTTCAAGGGACTTCCGGGATAGGAGGAAAGAACGCCTGTCACAATGTTGGTTTCTGCAATTTCTATATCGTCCGGATAGTAGGAGCGGAGGATCTGTATCGGTGTCAGTCCGCGGTCTGCAAGCGTAACAGTTCCCCACTGCGACAATCCGCTGCAGGTGGAAGTGGTTCCGTTGCAGAAGGAGGTAAAGTAGGGAGCGTTTTGTCCCTGTCTGCGGACATATTCATTAAAGATCCGGTCAACGATCCGGCTGATGGAGTCGTAAATCGGCCGCCCGTAGACAAAATACTGGTCGTAGGCGGTATTGTTCGTGATATCAAAGCTGTAGCCGCGGCTTCTGTACCATTCCGTATAAACGCGGTTGAGGGCAAAAGTAATGATGGCGTAGATGTTGGCGGTCAGGGCAGCCTCGGGCCAGGTCGGGTATATTTCACTGCTTGCTACATTTTTCACATAGTCAGGAAATGAGACCTGTACATTGGAAGCGGATGCGCCTGGCGCGCCAAGATGTACCGTGATGGGATTGGGTATTACAACCTGACGCAGCACGTACGGCGATGCTACGGAGCCTTCCTGATTCCGCCGCACCGGCATGGAAATAGCCGGTCCGCCAATATTGATTTCAGCCTGTGCCGGACTGCGCTGCAATTCCTGCATCGGGATCAAAGTCAGCGGAAGCATTGCCGTTTCACCGTCAAAAATAGGAATATTAGAAATATAAAGGTTGTTAAATCCCGCTGCCTGTGCCAATACATTATAGTTAATATACGGAGTCCCCGAATAATAAGGATTCTGGGAAAAACTTTTATCGACGGTTTCTAATGGGACAGTCTGTGTTTCGCCGTTTTCATCGGTGGTCAACGTATAGACTGCATTTCCTGCATCGTCCAAGACCTTAACCGATACGCCTTCAAGGGGTACGGCGTCATTGGCTGTCCGTGCCTGTATACTTAAATAGCCGATTGCCATAGGTTTGAATTCTCCTCATAGGATGTTTTTCTGTTATCCTATTATATGAAACGAATGAAAAACGGTAACCGGGCAATCGGCTGCGCTTGTTTAAATCAGCCCCATTCTTTTATAATTTTTTCGTTCTCGCGACAAAATGTACGCCGGCGGTAATCAGCGCGGAGGCTGCAATCGCTATAGGAATTGAACATATGCCACGGAACAGGAAATATATTTCTGCAAATACGATACCCATTACCATCCAATGCGCAATAGGAAAAGCATAAAATCCGTTTCTTGCATAGTCTTTTGTCTGATTCGCGATATAGGAGAGACCGATTAAAAGGACAAATGCATAATATATCGCAAGATATATCCAGTCTCTCCAAAATAGAAATATCCAGTCTCCCCAAATTACAATCGTGCCGAAACCGATCGCTGTTACAATAAATGTAAAGATGGTTCCCGGAACATGGTTTGTCACCGTTTTGCAAACGAGTAACAGAGAATAATAATGCATAAATATAAGTATGGTAAACCCGGCATAGCTCCAAAGATCTTCTTTGTTATAAAAAATGAAGTCCGTATTTTTTTCAAGATACAGTATATCCAGTCGGATGAGTGCTATTTGTATCAGCGAAAGAATTCCGATTGTAAGCAATCCGCTTAGGTAATGATAGATTAGCAAATTGCGTGACTTTACAGGGAATATGCGCAGTACTTCCGCGCGGTTTTTAGTCTCTTGTACCAGCAATTTGACCGCCTGCGCAATCAATACCACAATCACGGTCACTAACGTCATATGAATCAAAAACTCATCCGAAATCGAATCTAAATAAATACCTTCCTGATAGTGCAGTTGCGGATGTTCATCCCAAAAATCACGCAGCAGTTCTGGATTGTTATCCTGAAATGTACGCGTCCATTGTACACTTTCTAAGTAATCCTCCAGGTGAAAGAATTTATGACGATACAATCCGGATACATTCGTCATCATATAAATGACTACTATTGCCATGATCACCGTCATGATTTCCCAGTAAAAGCGATCTCTTTTGAATAATTTTTTTATATCACTCATTCTTAAGCCCTCCTTCTTTTGGGATGTCATTCGTCCTTTCTTTTCTCTGCAGATATCTTTTCTTTAAAAGGATGTAAATCTCCTCCAGTGTAATCTGCTGCTTGGAATAATCTTCAATGCCTAGCTTCTTCAATAGGTATTCGTTATCTTCCCGCTTTCCCACGGTGTAAAATTCTGATAAATCTCCTATCTTGGATGCTGCATGGACAGTCATGTCAAACAGTTTTTCATCCGTTGGCTTCTGTGGCAGAATGCCCTTCCATTTCTGGACGCTTTCCATGAACTCATCCACGGATTTTTGCGCAAAAACCTCTCCCGCCTCCATCATGGTAACACTGTCGCACATGCGCTCTACATCCGTAAGATCATGACAGGAGAAAAGCACTCCGATCTGCTCTTTATCTACTTCTTCAATCAGAATATTGCGGAACATCGCTTTGCCCTCCGCATCCATACCGCTCTCAGGTTCATCCATGATCAGATACTTTGGCTGTTGCGCAATCGCTAAAGAAAAATTCAATTTTGCCCTTTGCCCCTTAGACAACGTGCCAATGTACTTTTTGGGATTGATATCAAAACGTTTCACCAGATCATCAAATTTTTCTCTGGAAAACGTGTCGTAAAAGTTCTGATAGTATGATGCCATTCCCGTTACAGAATAGATATTGATAAAATCAAGCTGCTCCGACACATACGCTACTTTTGCTTTTACTTCCGGATTATCATAGATATCCTTTTCATCATACTGTATTGTTCCCTGCGCAGGTTTATAGATTCCTGTAACGCATTTCAGCAATGTGGTCTTGCCGGCTCCGTTGGAACCAATCAAACCATGGATCTCGCCCTGATGAACGCATATATCAATACCATGGATAACCGGTCGATTATTGTAGCCTTTATGTAAGTTTTTGATCTCTAACATTTGCTTATCTTTCCTTTCTGAATTATTTTTGCCAAAATATTGATTGAAGCGCTTTCCGACCGGATTCCTTTGCAAATCCGTGTGCATCCGCCGGAAGCTCTAAGGAAACGGTGATTTCATCAGCACTTCCTTAAATGGAAGAATAGATTTCTTTTACCAAATCCACCACATCTTTCTCGGAATAACCGATACGTTTCAGTTCGATCAGTTCGCTTTGAATCCGCTTTCGAATCTTTTCCAGATCCTCCGTATTGGGTTCCATGTTTGGCATGGTGGTTATATAGGTCCCTTTTGCCCGGATCGTCTCAATCACTTTTTGACGTTCCAGCTCCTGATATGCCTTCGCCACAGTGGAGGGTGTAATATCCAGGGTCTGTGCCATCTTTCGGACAGAGGGAATCGAATCTCCGGGACTTAAATGCCCTTTGATAACCATCAGTTTGATTTGTTCAATGATCTGCTCATAGATCGGTTTTTTACTGCGATAATCCAGTTCGATCAAATCATCACCCCTCTCGTTGTATTATCTGTATTACTTCAAGTAGTACAGCTAATATATCATGATTCCGGTTATCTGTCAACAAAAAAATAAAAGTAAATTTATCACTCAGCCCAGTTCTCTATTTTCAATTCGATAACACGTATAAATTCTTTGGTATTATTCGTAACAACTGTATATCCCAACGATTTCGCATGTCCTGCAATCATCATATCTAATGGTCCAATGGGTTTACCTGCTTTTTCCAAATCTGCTCGTATTTTTCCATAACATTCAGCCGCGGAAGAATCAAAATCCATAATTTCTATATTAGCTAAAAGTAATGCTAATGCCACTCTATTTTTTTCTATTGATTGACTTTTCTCAACACCATGAACTAATTCTGCATATGTTACTGAAGAAATACATATCTCAGATGGATCATGTTCCTGTAATTTAAGAAATACTTGCTTAGGTTTGTGTTTGATTGCATATATACAAATATTTGTATCTAACATGTATCTCATAGATCTTCACGCTCCTGCCTTATTTCATCAGTTCTGCCATCATCCATAAAATCCTCAGAAAACATATCTATAGCCTGCATAAATGAATTCCACTTATTTGTTTTTGGCATAAGCATAACGATATCACCAATTTTATTCACCGCAACTTCATCAGTATTAAACCGATATTCTTTTGGCAGTCTGACTGCCTGACTTCTGCCATTTTCAAAAACTTTTGCTGTCATCATAATAATCATCTCCTTTCTATTAATAATAGTATATACCATGATATATATCTTAGTCAAGAAAATCAGAATTTATTAATTATTGACAGCAAATTCTTTTTTTGCTAAATTTTAAAAAAATAACGCTGAAGGAATTTATCCCGAATATCATATGGATGGGTCTGCGCCTTCTTTTTGCTTGGGATCTATGGAAGCAACGTCTTTCTGCTTGTAGCAGTTCTGATACTTGGCATTGGGCACATCGGTATTCATTTACAGCATAAAAATGAAATTTTTCAGGGAAGGTCATGAAGCATACCTTCGCACCGTGCGCTGTACGGAAGATAGATAACTTCCGCCAAACAGATTCAGATGATTCAATAGATGGTAGAGGTTGTACAGATCGCGGCGGTCAGGATAGCCCGGCTGCATTGGGGAAGCTTCCCGATACGCAGCATAAAATGCCGGGGAAAATCCGCCGAAAAGCTCGGTCATGGCAAGATCGGCTTCCGCATGTCCCACATAGACCGCAGGATCAATAAGCCATGCCCTGCCGTCGTTCCCCGTCATAAAATTTCCTGACCACAGATCGCCGTGCAATAGGGAAGGCCGTTCCGGTTCTGTCAGAAAATCGCCAAGACGGTCCAATAATGTCAGGATTCTTTTTCGGTCGGCAGATTCAAAATAGCCGCGGGCTGCCTGAAACTGTGGTTCCAGGCGACAGTCGCGAAAGAAGTCGATCCAGCTTTCCCGTGGGGAATTGCTCTGTACTCGCGCGCCGATATAGTTGTCCTGTATAAATCCGTAGTTTCCGTTCGGAACAAAATCTTTGGCGGATGCCCGGTGCATATCGGCGAGCTGTTGTGCAAATATTTCCCAATAATCCGAAATGGGGCGCTGCTCCTCTATCCATTCCAAAAGCAAAAAAGAATATCCGTTTCCGTCCGTTTCCGTTCCGCTGCAAAGGATGCGCGGCGTTCCGATACAACCGGTTTTTGCGATGGCATGCAGACCGATGGCTTCCGCCGTAAAAAAGGCAGCATTTTTAACGGCATTGGATTTCATAAATATATGCGCACCGTTTGACAGAGTAAGTCTGTAGGCATCATTGATGTCGCCGCCTGAAATCCTGTCGGACCGAGCAATTTCCGTGCCTATTCCAAACAGGGATTCCAGCGCGTCTGCCATGGAAGTAAAATGCTGTGGTATGGTAAATGACATATGGGATTACACTCCTTGTGGTTTTGCGGTAAAGATAATGCCGAAAATATTTTGATCGGCGTTTCTTAGATTCCATATTATCATACTGCAATGCGGTTAGGGAAAAAATCTGAAAAATCTGTTATTATTCTGTAACCTATCATTTCCCTTAATTGTATTATTATTGAAAGGCCTTTTAAAGAGAATTATGAGGGAGTACTCATGAAAACGGAAATACAGGCAGTAATGGAAAAATATAAGGATAATCTGTTTTCGGCGGCGTTTAATATCTGTAAAAATGCGGCCGATGCGGATGACATTGTGCAGGATACATTTTTCCAATACTACAAAACAAGCAAGCAGTTTGAGAGTGAGCAGCATATACGGGCGTGGTTGTTACGGGTGGCAATCAATAAAGCAAAAAATGTTAATCTGTCTTTTCGGCGGAGGACAAGCGTTCCGCTGGAAGAATATATGGAAACATTGGCATTTGAGACGCCGGAGGCGGAGACCTTGTTTGAGGAGGTCATGAAACTTCCTGAGAAGTATCGGATCGTTATCCATTTATTCTATTATGAAGATTACAGCATCCGGGAAATATCGCAAATATTACATATTACGGAAAGTAATACGAAAGTTTGCCTGGCAAGAGGCCGTAAGCTGCTGAAAAAAGTTTTACAGGAGGGGTGGAATGACGATGACGAATAAAGAAAGATATAAACAGGCGTTTGGCGTGCTCCATGCTTCCGGGACAATTCCTTTAGGGGAAAGCAAAAAAAAGTCTGATAGTTCGGATTTAGAGAAAGGCATGGTGATCGATATGAAACGTAAATCTTTTACAAGTAAGTTTGCCGCGGCATGTATCGGCGTGGCAGTCGTTTTTGNNTGGCAGCCGGCGCGACAGCCTATGCGTATGGCGGAGAGCTCATAAACAATATCTTTGGCTGGGGAGGTAATTTTGAAATACGCGAGACGGTTGATGAAAACGGAGACACAATGACAGAGGGGGTACTTTATACTGAGGATCTTACGGAACCAGTGGTCATACAGGATGGACGCATGATCTTTGTTGTAAATGATCAGCAGACGGATATNNATATTACATCTTTGGTTTCCGAAACGAAAGCATATATGTATGAATATGCGGATGAGGAAGGGAATACGCATATCTGGTTGGTTGGTTTAAATTCGGGCAGCATTGAGGATTATGGCTATGGCGAGTTTATCAAGGATGTGGACGGTGAATGGGTAGGCGGTTATTCCACCGGTATTAGCTTAGAGGAGGACGGCGGTACGTCGGCGCAGTGGTATAATGAAGCCAAGAAAGAACTGAACATCCCCTGGTAAATCGAGTTTTGTGCTGAGCTAAAACCTGAGCAGCATAAAAAAACGCAGACCACGTGATCTGCGTTTTTGTTTGTAGT
>DLOP01000031.1:0-28276 GCA_002478505.1 Lachnospiraceae bacterium UBA7481 | reverse complement strand
TCATTAATATTACCAATATAGGAATCGAGGGTATTCTCGTTCTGGGCCGATAACCATGGATTATTGATATCTATATCTGTCGGATCCCATCCTCTGTATGGAGAATCTTCCGGTATATTGATTGCGGTTGGTTTTCCAAGTGGTCCGGGTACTTTGCTGTTGGAGTATACGACCACCGTTGTGCCCGGCTTGCANNTATCGTATATCCATTTCGCGTCTTCAACGGATAATCTAACGCAGCCCAAGGACGCATTTTGTCCCAGTAAATTGTATTGATCCCATTCCAGTGTATCCGGTGACGATGCTATATAGGGGACAGAATGAAACAGGATTTTTCGATTAAACCGTACTGCGTATCGCCCATAAGTGTTATCTACCATCAGACACCATTCATAATAATTAGAGGTTTGGAAAGTGCCCTCCGGTGTCCCATGCCCCTGACGTCCGCAAGAACAAACCATTGCCTTAACGGGTATCTCGGTGCCATCTGCCTCCCTCTGTACAACAGTAACACAGTTTAAGACTCTGTTTACATAGATAACATAATCCGGTCTTGTATCAATATTGGGATTTTCTTCTCCTGACGCCGGCACTTCCGCCGCTTCTACGCTGCTGGCGGTATAAAAAAACGACAGGATAGCTGTACATAGTATGCTTACTGTTAAAATCATTATTCTTTTCATATTAATAACCATGCCTTTCCGTAACCTGCTTTTCCGTGATTTTTCCGTAATGCAGAGATTATAACATATGGTAATTTAAATTGCAATGAAATTTGGTGTTGGAAATACAGTAGACTTTTAGAAAGGTGATTGATATAATAAACATGTGTGATTTTAAGCAAGTAATAAAGAGTAAAAGAGCAACATTATTTAATAAATAAAAATATAAAATAAATAAAAATATAAAAAGGAATGGGAAATTTATGAAACGTGATACAATGTTGATTTTTGATGATAATGCCATTGAACGCGGGATTTTGGCGGAATTATTCCGTGGGGAATACAAAATTATAGAGGCGGAAAACGGTAAAGACGGGATCGATCTTTTAAACCGTAATTTTGATTCGATTGCCGCAGTCTTGATCGATAATGTGATGCCTGTCATGGATGGATTTGAGGTACTGAAGCGCCTGAAGGAAAAAAATATCATGAATAAAATTCCGTTTATCATGATCACTGGGCAGGAGTCCGTGGAATTTGAGAGAATGGGTTATGAATACGGGGTTGTGAGCTATATTAAAAAGCCGTATCAGGCCGAAGTTATAAAGCAGGTGGTGAGAAATGCAGTCGGCTGGTTTCAGTATAAAATGCAGCTGGAAGTTGTTGTAAATAAGCAGAATGATGATATCCAGGAACAGAATGATAAGTTAAAGAAGCAGGCACAGAAGCTGAGACTGATGAATGAGATCTTGATTGATTCCCTCAGCAACATAGCGGAATTTAGAAATCTGGAATCCAAACAGCATATCAAAAGGATCCGGGAGTATGTTCAGTGTCTTGGAAAAAGCATCATGAAGCTTTATCCGGAATATGAACTTACCCCTGAGAAACTGGATCAGATCAGCTGGGCTGCCTCGCTCCATGATATCGGGAAAATTGCGCTCCCCGATAATATTATCTTAAAATCCAGCAGGCTGACAGAAGAGGAATTTGAACTGATTAAAACGCATACTACTAAGGGAGCAGAAATCATAGCGCAGGCAATCAGGTTAAATGATAAGGATATTTTTGATTATGCATGTGATATCGCCAGACATCATCATGAAAAGTATGACGGGAACGGCTATCCTGACGGTTTGAAGGGGGATGAGATCAGCATAGCGTCACAGATCGTATCTTTGGCGGACGTATATGATGCGCTTACTTCCAAACGTGTTTATAAAGATGCTTATGAACCGGAGAGGGCGTATCAGATGATCATTAACGGGCATACAGGTGCGTATTCGCCCAAGTTGTTGAAAGCGTTTGCTGAAGTGCGGACGGAATTTGAAAGTCTGTTGGTTTTATATAGTGACGAAGAGTAAACGGTAGAGAAAGAATCCCGACAGTTGGAAATCAATTAAGGGAATCAATCTAAGATTCCCTTAATGGTAGATGACAATTTATTCATATCAATGGGTTTCAGCAGATATCCCTGCGGTTTTAACCCCAGTACCTCTTGAATCTTAGTTTTCTCTGTTACGCCGGTCAGGAATACAACGGGAAGATCCTTTGTTTTTTCGTTGGCACGGATCTTCTCCAGTACGGAGGCTCCATTTTCCGTCGGCATCTCATAATCCAGCAGCACCAGATCCGTTTCCTTTGTTTCCAGAAATTTCAGCGCTACGCTGCCGTTGATCGCCATGGCAAGTTCATAACGTTCCGCCAGATAGCTCTTTAAGAGACGCAGCATCCTGCTGTCGTCGTCTACGATCAGAATGTGCTTTTTCCGTTCTGATTTCTCGTTGACGGGCGCTTCCTCCATAGAAGACGTTGATGTTCCGGTGCCGTTTTCTGATTCCTGCTTCTCAAGCAACGCCTTTTTCTTCAGCATATCAATAATTGCCTCGGTAATGTTCTGGCTTGTAATGGGTTTTTGTAGCACCAGAGGATTAAGATCAGCACCCATTGTGAGAAATTCGCTGCAGTCCGTAGAATCGCCTATAATGACAAGAGGAATCCTGCTTCCGGATATCTTACCTGCAATATTGATAAATCGCTTGATATCATCCGGTTTTTCCTGCAAAAGGCAATATACGATGACTTCGGGTTTAAAATATTTAATATGTCCCATGATATCGTCGTAATGTTCCGAGGTACTCAGACACTCAAAATCATAGTCCATATAAGTAAAAAATTCTCTAATGATCCCCCGGTTATTTCCGATTAGTAATACTTTATATTTCATGATAAAATATTCCTCCATTCTGCTGCGATCTTTTCACAGTTTTCAACATCCAGCCTTTCTATGGCGTCTTTTAACTGTGTAAAACAGGTTTTCTGTTCTTCGGGAAGCGTCATCTCTTCCAGTTCCTCTGCAACCTGGTCCATTATGTCTATGTCCAGATTGTCGATTGCTTCCCGCATATTATCCAAAATATCCTGTACCTTCCCACGATCATAGCCTTTTTTGGGTTTATCTGCTTCAGCGGGACCTTTCAGATATTGCTTTAAGATCGGTTCGTAAGCCTGATATTTTTCCATCATTGTTTCATTGTTTGCAAGAATAAAGTTTATGTCGTTTTTATTGCCCGCCTGTTCGAGCTTAGCTGCCAGATCCGACAACTCCAACGCGCCTACTTGTTTGGCAAAACTTTTCAATGCATGTACTTCGATCGTATATTTTTTCCAGTTCTTTTCCGTCAGATACTGCTGGATCAGACTTGTTTTTTGGGGAATTGTTTTGGCAAATTCCCTCACGATCTCCCAGAACAGGGTTTCGTTTCCTGCCAGCATAAGTGCGGATTTTACATCCAGCATGGGAATCTCTATTTCTGCGGAGATACGGCGCAGACGTTCGCGTTTCTCTTTTTCATGTTCTCCGGAACCTTCAATCTTTTGAAGCTTATGACTGGGAAGCCATTGCTTGAGCTTGGAAAGCATAATCTTTAACTCTATGGGTTTTGCGACAAAATCGTTCATGCCTTCCACTAAAAACATTGCCCGTGTTTCTTCCATGACGTTGGCGGTCAGCGCGATGATGGGAACACTGTCATATTCTTCATGAAGACGGCGGATAATCCGTGTAGTCTCAATACCATCCAGTTCCGGCATCATATGATCCATAAAGACCAGATCGTAATGCTTTTTTGAAATCATCTCGATTGCCTGCCTTCCGCCGGAAGCTGTGTCGATCTTCATCTGTAAGGGAGCTAAGATTCCTTTTGCAACCATAAGATTCGGTTCATTATCATCAACGATAAGGATTTCTGCATCCGGTGCAATAAATTCAAAACTGTCTTCCAAGTGTTCGTCCTCGCTGTAGAGGTCCTCATGCGCCAGTATCTTTGACAGATCCATGATATAAAGCGGCTTGGTAACCGTTACGATATTTTCTTGAGAGGGTTGCAGCTTGTCACCAAATTCGGAGATCCATACACCGGTCATGGATGGGTGTGATGCGATAAAATCATTGGTAATGGAAGCGTAGCTGTTATCGGATAACTCAATAAAAAGGAACTCCGCACTGTTTTCCAAAAGAAGTTTTAAATCTTCTCTTTTTGTCATCGTCAGGCATTTTACGTTCAGTTGTTCCAGCATTCGTGTCATATGTTTTTCCAAATACGGATTTGTGCAGAATACACCAACCGTCTTTGGATCGCTTTTTTCCACTTCGATGGAAGGCTGGCTGTCGATCACGATCTGCGGGATCTCAAAGGAAAAACGGCTGCCCTTTTCATACTCGCTTTCTAACCAGATATGCCCATTCATCAACGTGATAAGCTGCTTTGATATCGCAAGCCCCAGACCGGTTCCCTCCACATTGCGGTTTCTCTTGCTATCCACTTGATGAAAGGACTGGAACAGCTTGTCCATATCTTCTTCCCTGATTCCGATACCCGTATCTTCAACAAAAACCTTCAGCATGATCTCACGGTCTGATTTTCTTTCATAATCAATGGAAAGATGGACATAACCTTCTTTTGTAAATTTGACCGCATTGTTGGCAAGATTGATGATGACCTGTTTAATGCGGATGCTGTCGCCCATTAATTGTTTTGGAATGTCCGGTGCAACATCTATAATAAACTCAATTTTTTTGTCTTTGATTCTGGTCATGATGATACCGGCAATATCTTTGACGATCGAAAACGGCTCATATTCCGCCAGATTAATATCCATTTTCCCGGATTCTATTTTTGAAAAATCAAGTATGTCGTTGATGATGGCAAGCAGTGTATTTCCGGAAGCCAGGATTTGTTTGATATATTCTCTGGCAGCGGATGGCAGTTCTTCACGAAGCGCCATCTCCGCCATGCCGATCACTGCATTCATGGGCGTACGGATCTCATGGCTCATATTAGCCAGAAAGTCGGACTTCATATGCGCTTCCTTCTCCATCATGCTGCTCAACTGTAAGGTTTTCTTATTTTGATATGCCGTCTGAAAAAGCAGGTTGACGGTATGTGATAGGAAATCCATAATATCCTTCCATCTGTCCTCAGATATCGGCTCATGCAGAAGCTGTCTGCCGGAGACATAACCGACATTCTGCCCTTCAATGATGATTGGTATGGAAAAGCTTCGCAGACCCTCTGTCGTGTCAATTTTGTTTTCATCGGAAATCTCCATAGAAATTCCCAGGACGGAAGCCGCATCATTTTGTAAATTCTGAATTGTCTGTATATCTATGAGGTCTGTTAGATTTATTTTATCCATTGTCAAGTTACTCTCCCTGCCTGAGTGTCATCGCAGCAAGCTGCTCTGACACGGTTATTAATGTGAAATCATAAGTCTGTGTTTATTTTATCGCATAATATGGATTCATACAAGAATAATTTCCGCTTTTCGGACAGGCGCAATAGAAGCTTTATTGACTGCTATGAATAAAGCAGTGCTTTTTGTTGACTTTTTCTATTGATAATAGGATAATCATATAATAAGAAACAAGATCAGAAAATGATGCTGGGAATATCAACAACAGGAGGCAAAACGGAATATGGGATTAAAACCGCGTATTTTATTGGTGGATGACAGTGCTATCAATTTGGCATACACAGAGCAGAAGCTAAAGGATCAATATGATGTTATAGCAGTAAATTCCGGTTCAAGGGCACTTCGGTACATAAAGGATGAACGGCCGGATCTTATTCTTTTGGATATCCGTATGGCGGAGATGGACGGTATTGAAACGTTAAAGGAGATCCGTACAATGGAGAATGGAGTGGACGTTCCTGTTATCATGTTGACGTCCAAAAGTGATAGGGAAAGCATTGTGGAAAGTCAAAAACTGGGAATATATGATTATGTGTTAAAGCCGGTTGAGGCAGAAGTGCTTTGCAGCCGAATAAAGCGTGCGCTGGAAAAAGAAAAAAACGACTAAGGAAGCACTGATTTAAAAAGCCAATTAGGAAGGGAGCTTGACGGATACAGATGAAAAAGAAATATGCCGGCGCGCTAAGGGCGGCGTTCCCTTATACAGTGCCGATCTTTGCGAGTTTCTGGTTTCTGGGGCTGACCTATGGAATCTATATGAATGTTTCCGGCTTCAGTTTCTGGTATCCTTGTCTGATGAGCCTTACCATATTTGCCGGTTCTGTGGAATTTGTTGCCGTCAGTTTTCTGTTGGGCGCATTTAATCCGTTTCAGGCTTTGGCGATGACCCTGATGATCAATGCAAGGCATCTTTTTTATGGGATTTCCATGCTGGAAAAATACAGGGGGACGGGTCTGAAAAAATTGTACCTGATCTTCGGCATGTGCGACGAAAGTTTTTCCATAAACTATACGGCGAAGATTCCGCCGGGGGTTGATAAAGGCTGGTTTATGTTTTTTGTTACCCTGCTGAATCATTTTTACTGGTTTTTTGGGGCGACGCTGGGCGGATTGTTTGGTTCGTTGGTCCGGTTTAATACAGAGGGATTGGAATTTGTCATGACGGCAATGTTCGTTGTGATCTTTATGGAACAGTGGTTTAAGGACAGGCAGCATACGGGGGCGGTGGGAGGACTGCTGCTTTCAGCAGTTTGTCTTTGGATATTCGGACCGGAGCGCTTTATCATCCCATCCATGGCGGCTATTCTCCTTGCGTTGACCTTTGCAAGGGGACGGCTGGAGAAAGGAGGGGCGACGGAAGAATGATGACTTTGACGGAACAGATGATCACGATTGCTGTAGTTGTACTCGGAACCATGCTGACGCGGTTTCTTCCCTTTTTGGTGTTTCCGGCCGGGAAACCGACGCCGGATTATATAAAATATCTTGGCAGGGTGCTTCCTGCGGCAGTTTTTGGTATGCTGGTGGTATACTGCCTGAAGAATGTCAGTTTTCTGACGGGAAGCCATGGTCTGCCGGAACTGATCGCCATTGCCGTAGTGGTCACGCTTCATAGCTGGAAGCGGCAGATGCTTTTATCGATTGCCGGCGGAACAGTCTGTTATATGCTGCTTGTACAGATGGTGTTCTGATTGGTGTAATATATATAAAACTGGGCATGATAATTTCAATATAAAAGGAGAATAGAAAATGTGTACTGCCATAGCATTTCATAACAAGGACTTTTATTTTGGAAGGAATCTTGATTTGGAGTACTCCTATCATGAGGAAATTACGGTTACGCCTAGGAATTATCCATTCCGATTTAGGAACGCGAAGGAAATAAGCAGTCACTATGCCATGATCGGTATGGCGTATATTCAGGATGATTATCCGCTTTATTATGAAGCGGTCAATGAGGCGGGGATCGGTATGGCGGGACTGAATTTTCCCGGTTATGCGGATTTCAAACCATATGCAGAGGGAAAAGACAATATTGCGCCCTTTGAGTTTATTCCGTGGATTTTAAGCCGGTGTTCCACCATGGAGCAGGTTCGTGAAAAACTTTCCGTAATTAATCTGGTCAATCTTCCATATAACGATCAACTTCCTCTGACCCCGCTGCACTGGATCATCGCCGGCAGGGAAGGGAGCATTACGGTGGAGTCGGTAAAGGAGGGGTTGATGGTTTATGACAATCCCGTGGGAGTGCTTACCAATAGTCCGCAATTTTCGTATCATATGACCAATCTTACCAATTACATGAATCTTTCCGTGGATACTCCGGCAAACCGTTTTTCTGAGAAGATAACGCTGGAACCCTATTCACGCGGCATGGGAGCAATGGGGCTTCCGGGAGATCTGTCTTCCGCATCCCGTTTTGTTAAGGCGTCGTTTACAAAGCTGAACTCCTGCTGTGATCCTACGGAAGATGCTAATGTCAGTCAGTTTTTTCATATTCTGGGAAGCGTGGAACAGCAGCGCGGCTGTGTCCGTATGCCGGACGGAAGATATGAGATCACGATTTATTCTTCCTGCTGCAACGCGGATAAGGGAATCTATTATTACACGTCTTATCAGAACAGCAGGATCTGTGCAGTGGATATGAATAAGGAAGATCTGGACGGACGGGAGCTGACTGCATATCCCATGCTGTTGGAACAGAGTATAAAGCTGCAAAATTAATGCGGCAGAATTCAACCCAGTTCGGGCGGTGAGCTGCGAATGCGCTGAAATATTGACACAGAAGAACGTAATTGATAAAATATTTTATTAAGGAAGCGGTGATTTGATCAGCGCTTTCTTAGGATTATTATATTTATTGACTGACCATGAAATTTATGGCAGGGCAGAAATGTCTTTTTTGACAACGTATGATTGGGGGATGCTTATGTATCATTGTCATGTATATTGTTATGTGATTGGAAAGAAAAGTCATCTTTTTGAGGTTGTCAGCACTATACCTGCGCTGGCGTCTTTTTCGCATGAATTTATAGAAAGCGAAAGTCCCAAAAAGGAGTTGGCAAAAAAGGCCGATATTATTCTTGCGGATCTGCATGATGTGGATGCAGGAAAGGAAGTACAGAAGCTGGCTGCATGGAAGAAGCCGGAGGCAGAATTGATACTTCTGACAGAACAGGGGAAGTTTGAGGATCTGGGAGACAGCCTGTCGGAAATTACGGATATCTGGACATTGCCGATGACGGAGGAGGAAATACGTTTTCGTTTCCTGAGATGGCAGCAGTCCTATAAAATGAAAAAGGATTTCTGGCAGACGAGGCAGTATCTGGACCGTACGATTGACAGTATGCCAAATCTTGTCTGGTATAAAGACAAAAACGGGATCCATGAGAAAGTGAACGATTGTTTTTGTAAAACAGTGAATAAAACCAAGGAGCAGGTGCAGGGACGCGGACATGCATATATCTGGGATGTGGAGCAGGATGATCCCGCCTGTATTGAATCGGAAAATAAAGTCATGAAACAGAAGAAGACTTTTGTTTCCGATGAAATCATCCAGTCCGGTGAAGGAAAGAAAATTCTTGCTACATATAAATCCCCGCTGTACGATCTGGACGGCAGCGTTATGGGAACCGTGGGAGTTGCCATCGATGTAACAAAAGAGCGCGCGTATGCTGAGGAACTGATCAAGAAAAACCAGACGCTGGAAATGCTTTTTATGACAACGGACTGCGGTATGATGTGCCATACAATGGATGGAAAGCGAATTATCAGCATCAACCAAGCCGCCTTAAATATATTGGGATTCCATTCGCTGGAGGAGATGGAAAAGGATGGTTTTTATATGGTTTCCCCTTCTGTAGTGGATGAGGATAAGGTGAAGATGCAGAAAGCCATCAAGTCTCTGAAAAAGATAGGCGACAGCATCAGTATGGAGTATCGTGTCCGTCATTCGGACGGGAAGCTCCTTTATGTTCTGGGAAGCTTTAAGCTTGTGGAGGAGAACGGTGAAACGTACTGCCAGAGGTTTTTATTAGATCGTACCGCCCAGAAACTTCAGGAGGAGGAAGAACGGCGGAAGGATAAGCGGAAGCAGGAGGAGCTGATCCATGCCCTTAGTATTGATTTTAACCTTGTATGTTTCTTTGATCTGAATACCGGAGTGGGAAGGGCGCTTCGGATCGGTGAGTGTAAAAATGATATATTAGCTCCTATTTTTTCAGGAGATTTGATCTTGGAGGATGCGCTGGAGAGATACATAGAAGCAGGGGTTTATGAGGAGGACAAAGAGCCATTGCGGAAAGCTGTTTTGCGACAGCAGTTGGAAGTGGAACTTTCCAAAAAGTCGATATACCATATCAATTACCGCACCACTTGCTGCGGTGAGCTGCAATATTTTCAGTTAAAAATTGTACGTGCCGGGAAATGGGATCAGAATCATGGTATTGTTTTGGGATTTCGCAGCGTGGACGAGGAAACCCGTGCGGAAAGGGAAAAGAAAGAGCTGCTGGAGAATGCGCTTTCTCAAGCAAATCGCGCGAACCAGGCAAAGAGTACATTCCTTTCCAATATGTCCCACGATATCCGTACGCCGATGAATGCGATCATTGGATTTACGGCGTTGGCGACTTCGCATATTGATAATAAGGAACAAGTGGAGGAGTATCTGAAAAAAATCATGACCTCAGGCAATCATCTGCTGAGTCTGATCAATGATGTTTTGGATATGAGCCGTATTGAGAGCGGTAAGATCCGTTTGGAAGAGGAGTTGTGCAGACTGCCTGAAATCATACATGGGCTGCGCAGCATCATTCAGGCGGATATTCACGCGAAGCAGCTGGACTTACATATGGATGCGGTGGATGTTCAGAATGAAGAGGTATATTGTGACCGGCTGCGTTTAAACCAGGTGCTTTTAAACCTGTTGAGCAACGCCATCAAATATACGCCTTCGGGCGGCATGGTCAGCATGATGTTGATCCAGAAGGGCGGCACTTCGGAAGGCTATGCAGTTTATGAATTTCAAATTAAAGATACCGGCATCGGTATGAGTAAGGAATTTTTATCTCATATTTTTGAACCTTTTGAGCGGGAATGTAATTCCACGATTAGCGGCATTCAGGGAACGGGACTCGGAATGTCGATCACCAAAAATATTGTGGATATGATGAATGGTACCATAACAGTAAATAGTAAACAGGATGTTGGAACAGAATGCATTGTTTCCTTTTCGTTACGCGTGAACGAATCAAAGAAGGAACGTCAGGAGATCCCTGAGCTGAGCGGTTGTCGGGCATTGGTAGTAGATGGTGATTTCAATACATGCGACAACGTAACCTGCATGCTCCAACAGATCGGCCTTCGGGCGGAGTGGACGCTATCGGGAAAAGAGGCTGTTTTGCGTACACGTCAGGCTGTTATGCGCAACGATGAGTATTTTGTATATATTGTTGCATGGCTTTTGCCGGATATGAATGGTATCGAGGTGGCAAGAAAAATCCGCCAGGAGGTAGGAAAGGACGTGCCAATCATTGTCCTTACGGCGTATGATTGGTTTGAAATTGAGGATGAGGCGAGAGAGGCGGGAGTGACCGCATTCTGTGGTAAGCCGCTGTTTTTCTCAGAACTGCACGGGTGCCTGAATTCCATCGTCAATACAAATGAAAATGTTAAGATTGTCTCTGATAACAAACAGCCAATTCGCAAGGGACGTATTTTATTGGCGGAAGATAACGAGCTGAATCAGGAAATTGCGGTTGCAATCTTAGAGGAAGCGGGATTCTCCGTGGATGTTGCCCAAAACGGTCAGATTGCCGTGGATATGCTGGCCGCTTCTAAAGCGGGGTATTATCAGGTGGTGCTGATGGACGTCCAGATGCCCGTAATGAATGGCTACAATGCCACAAAGGCGATTAGAAGTCTGGAAGATCATGAATTAGCGTCACTTCCGGTGATTGCAATGACGGCAAACGCCTTTGAGGAGGATAAGCAGGAAGCGTTGAAGAGCGGAATGGACGGTCATATTGCAAAGCCGATTGACGTTAAGACATTGATGGAGGTACTGGATGAGGTGCTTGGTAAAGATAATTAGAGAGATATCCATTGGATGAAAGGTTTGGTCCCCTGCCGTAAGGCAGGGGATTTTTCATAAACGAATTTATTCGTTTTGCAAATATTGTGCCTGCGGTCCAAAGATTGCATTTTATTTCAAAAATCTCTTGACATATATAGATTGTCGATATAATATATAGATATCCGATATATAGATTACCGATATATAGATTACCGATATAGGAGGGATAGAAATGTCAGTAGATAAAACATTGGTGTCGGGAAGTATGACAATGCTTTTGCTCAAATTACTTGAAGAAAAAGATATGTATGGGTATGAGATGATCGATACCCTGAGAAAGAAATCGAATAATGTATTTGAGTTAAAAGCAGGTACATTGTATCCGTTATTACATGGGTTGGAAGAAAAGAGATTACTTACGGCTTATGAACAGGATTATGCCGGAAAAACAAGAAAGTATTATAGTATCACGAAAGAAGGAAAAAGCTTATTAGAAAAAAAGACTTCTGAGTGGAAGGAATATCAGACCGCAGTATCAAAAGTCTTAACAATGGGGGTGTGAATTATGGAAGAATATTTGGAAAAACTTTTATCTCAAATTCGCTGTAAAAAGGCAAGACCTTACATATCCGATGAGATACGAAAACATATGGAAGACCAGATCACGGAAAATATTGCTCATGGGATGACAGCAAAGGAAGCGGAAATAAATGCAGTTGCCGATATGGGGGATCCGGTAGAGGTTGGGATCTCTTTGGATAAGGTTCATAAGCCGCAGGTTGCGTGGAAGCTGATCGTCATTGTAGGGATCCTAAGTCTGTTAGGCATTCTTATTCAGTTAACAATTGTTTCTAATCCTGCCTATAAATTTTTATTTTGGGAGCCTAATTTGGAATATAAATTTGTCTTATCGGAAATACTGGGGATTGCCGTCATGTGCGGGATATATTTTCTTGATTATACCATCATTGCAAAATATTCCAAGTTCATTGGCGCATTCATGATAGTTATGGGTATCTTAAGTATTTTAGGGTTTTGGGGGACATATGGCAATGCAAAGTATTATTCGATCAGATTATTTACAACTACGTTTATGATGTTTTACGTACCAACTTATGGAGCAATACTTTATAAATACAGAGGAGGCGGAGCAGCTTCGCTTTTAAAAGCTATTGTATGGTTGATGATTCCTGTGATAATTTCATTTAAAATGCCGGCTCTTGTTGTTGCAACAATATTAATGGTCAGTATGCTGATACAGTTATCAACTGCCATCATCAAAGGCTGGTTTAAGGTTCCTGTAAAAAGGACGATTGCAGTTATATGGACGGCTTTTGGAATATTGCCGATCATTTTACTTTTTTCAATGTATGCATTACATATGCTGGCGGTATATCAGGAAGCGCGGATTCGAGCATGGTTGTTTGCAACCGGAGACGCATCTTATATGAGCAACCTACTTAGATATTTGTGTACAGATATAGCGTTTATTGGTAATAGTGGCAAAAATGTGATGGAAATACTTCCTGATTTTAATAGTGATTATATTTTTTCCTATATTATAAATAGTTATGGAAGCATAGCGGGAATGATGATCATAGCTGCGCTTGCCGTATTGATCTTGTGTGTTTTTTCTGCCTGTCTGAAACAAAAAAATGAACTTGGACTGGTTATGGGATTCGGCTGCGGAATGGTCATTTTATTAAATACGGTCATTAATCTGTTGAGTACAGTAGGTGTTATTCCGTCTGCAGCGTCATTTCTCCCGTTCCTGTCCGCGGGAGGAAGCAATATTATATTATGCTATGCTTTGGTAGGCATTATTATGAGCATTTACCGATACAAAGATGTTTATCCAAAGCATGTGAAGGTACCGGGAAAGACATTTCAAATGAAATTTACCATTGGACTTTAAACAATGTTTTCATACTCCTTAAAATGTGATATAGTAATAAACAGAAAACTTAAATCAACTATATCAAGATAGACAATTGTGAAAGTCTATATTGCACAACTAAATTTGGGAAAGCAGGTCTTTTGCAATTGCCTATTATATCAAACAAAGGTGGAGGTATGAAAATGGCAGCAGACAGACGTCCGGAGGACATGAGCAGGATCACTACGCCTGAATTGGCGGATGCGTTTATTGAGGAGCAGGTCAAAGAAGTGCGTGCTCAGGTGGGTGACAAAAAGGTATTACTTGCATTATCAGGAGGTGTGGATTCTTCCGTTGTGGCAGCGCTGCTGATCAAAGCGATCGGGCAGCAGCTGGTGTGTGTACATGTGAATCACGGACTTTTGCGTAAGGGTGAACCGGAGCAGGTGATCGAAGTGTTCCAAAATCAGATGAAAGCAAACCTGATCTATGTGGATGCAACAGACCGTTTTCTGGATAAGCTGGCAGGTGTTGATGAGCCGGAGAAAAAGAGAATGATCATCGGCAATGAGTTTATCGAGGTATTTGCAGAAGAAGCGCGGAAGCTGGATGGAATAGAGTTTCTTGCACAGGGAACGATCTGGCCTGATATTCTGGAAAGTGAGAAAGGTATCAAGGCGCATCATAACGCAGGCGGTCTGCCGGAGGATATGAAATTTGAACTGGTGGAACCGGTCAAGATCTTGTTTAAGGATGAGGTGCGTGTTGTAGGAAAGCAGCTGGGGCTGCCTGATAATATGGTATTTCGCCAACCGTTCCCGGGACCGGGACTGGGTGTCCGTTGTCCGGGCGCAATCACCCGTGACAGATTGGAAGCGGTACGTGAATCAGACGCGATCCTGCGGGAAGAATTTGCCAAGAATGGTCTGGAAGGTAAGGTGTGGCAGTATTTCACAGTGGTACTGGACTTTAAATCCACCGGCATCAAGGATGGGAAACGTGCCTTTGAGTGGTCCGTGATCATCCGTGCGGTCAATACCACGGACGCCATGACGGCAACAGTAGAAAATATCCCGTATGAGCTCATGTGCCATCTGACAGAGAGGATCACTCATGAGGTGAAGGGCGTGAACAGAGTGCTTTATGACTTTACGCCAAAGCCGACGGGGACGATAGAGTTCGAATAGAACAAAAAGTCTTGAAAGGTGCATAAACAATGACTTTTTAAAGAGCATGGTTGCAAAATGGTTGCAGAAAATGCGTTGCCGGTTTGTTGACGAATGGTTTTCGAGAAATTTGTAATCAGAATAGTGTTGTATAAAAGTGATATATTTTGAAATGTCGCAGAGTTTTTTCCTGCGGCATTTCGTGTTTGTTAGAGGGCAAAATGTATTTTCTGATAAATCAATTGTCAAAATACAGGTACTTTAAAGCTTGTACTTGATATTTTTCAATCTTCTACCCTGCTCGCTTCCGAGTAATTATCCTTTAAGGTTTTCACATAATTGAATAAATCTTTCCTGGCACGGTCATCCAGTACATAAAGATCAGCAATAAGCTGGTCAACCATCGGGAACTCCCTGTAATCAAATTTTTTGATGATCCCGGAAGTTCTGTAGGAAATGTAGAACTGCTTCGCTTTTGCATCAGTTGCGCCAAAAGCCGGTTTCAATTCCGGAAGGGATTCCACGTTGTCATAGGGATTGTCCTTGCAGATGGCATTCACAGGGATATCAAGTATCCTGGCAATCTTCAGTGCAGAGTCATGTATTATGATGAACAGGGCAGGCATAGCCGGACAAAGAAAGCTATATGTGACCGTGATGGCAGACTGAGAGAGGGCTGTACTGTGATTGAGAAAGGCGAAGTTTATGAGAAAACAATTTTTGCGGGCAAGATAAAGCATTTTAAGGAAAAAGCCTTTCAGGAAGAGGTAAAGCAGCTATTTACGGAGATTAATAACAGTTTTATAAAAGATGAGTCCCGTCGGCTGCAGATATTTGATAGGGACAGTGTCTACCTGCCGACAAAGAAGATTGGGAAGAATAATCCCAGAGAAGAACAGATTAAGGCAGATAATGCAGTTCGGCAGGAGTGGAACCGTGCGGCGGATGGGGCGCTGGTTTCCGGTGTTCCGGAGAAAGATATTTTGGCTGTCAAACATAAACAAATATCAGAAGAAATACGGGATTCCATACATAAAGCAGGAAATCAGCTGGGATTATTTGCGGATGTCATAAAACGGGCTATAGAGACACTACGCGGGCTGACTCGTGCAGCAAGGGTTCCCAAGAAGCCGAAGCTCACGGTGGATTTAAAAGAATTTGGGGAAATGGGGACGACAAAGGAATCGCTTGACTTAATTCAGGGCCAGATTGCAAAACTTGATAAGCGCATCACGGCGAAGCAGGCATATATTGATAAGCTGACTTATCCATGGAAGAAAGTCAAAGCACTCAAGGAGCTGTCGGAGCTTGTGAACAGGCGTGCTGCATTGGAGGATAGTCTTGCGTAAACGGTGAAAAAAGCGGGATATTCCAATGTACAGCGTTTTATAAAAGCATATCAGAAATCCTTGGCAGCAATCAGGCAGTATGAAAAGGAGTATGCAGTTTATAAGGAGGCTGTTGAAAAGGGATTGGTGGTTGATCCGGAGGTGAAGGTGAGCATTCGGAGACAGTTGAGGGAGTTTCAGGAGGAAGGGAAAGGATTGGAGCAGCATAAAGAAAAGGAAAAAGAGAAAATTGTGAATTCTAAAAGTAAACGGTTTGAAAGTAGGGATTAAATGTAATTTTGCCTATTTTGAAGTGGCTTAGGGTTACATTGTTACGGGTGCTGCCATTAGCGTTAATGGAATTTGGAATAAATAAGTTTTGAGAAAAATATGGCGAAAATAGCCGAAAAAGATTTAATGTTTGGAATTGCTCTGTAGCAGTGATTATTTTGGTGAGACTGGTATATTATGGAGATTATGTGAAAGACCTTGTTACAGTTGATCGCTTTGGAATGTGGGATGGAGGTGGATGTTCTTCTGATGCTAACAGGTTGGTATGTGAGCGCGGCAAAAAGCACAGAGGATTGTGCTGATAGACAAGCGATAAATAGGCTAATACTTTGTCAATTTAAAACTTAATTTTTAAAAATATAGTGCTTCTATCGTCGAAATATGTTAATATTTACTATATATGGTGGTATCCATATGTTCAGAGGAGGAGTTATAATGGCGAACAGATTGGAATTAATGTGGTATGGTAAAAACGATTCGATTCGTGTTGAACCACGTTTATTAATAGAAAATACAGAGTTATCAAATTGTAGTGAAGATTCGAATACAGAAAATATGCTGATACATGGGGACAACTTACTTGCATTAAAAGCTTTGGAGAAAGGTTATTTGGGACAAGTTAAGTGTATTTACATAGATCCACCATATAATACAGGAAGTGCATTTGAGCTTTATGATGATAATTTAGAGCACAGTCAGTGGTTGCAGCTTATGCGACCACGATTAGAAATACTATGGAATCTTTTGTCAGAATGCGGAAGTATTTGGATTAGTATTGACGATGACGAGCGAGATTATCTAAAAGTGCTTTGTGATGAGGTGTTTGGAAGACAACATTTTTTGACATCTATTGTATGGCAAAAGCGTTATTCGCGAGAAAACAGGGAAGCGATTGGCGATTCACATGAATATATTTTGTTATATGTAAAAAATAAGGACAAATTTAAACAAGGACGAAATTTTCTACCTTTAACAGAAAAGCAGAAGGCAACATATAAGAATCCAGATAATGATCCAAGAGGACCGTGGCAGTCGGTTTCACTCTTGGCACAGGGATTTAGACCGAATCAAATGTATACTATTACAGCACCAAATGGAAAAGAACATAAACCTCCTGCAGGCAACTGTTGGAAAGTAATTGAAAGCGAATTTGAAAAGGCTTTGGCTGATAATCGTGTAACATTTGGAATTGATGGAAATGGTGTTCCAAGAAGAAAACAGTTTTTGCAAGATACAAAAGGACTTGTTCCATGGACATGGTGGCCACAAGATGAAGTGGGACACACTGGCGAGTCAAAGAATGAAGTTAATGCATTATTTGGCAGTACTTCTTTTGACACACCTAAGCCGGAACGTTTAATTGAACGAATAATTCATATTGCGTCTAACCCTGGAGATATTATTCTTGATTCGTTTCTTGGCTCTGGAACAACAGCAGCGGTTGCGCACAAAATGGGAAGAAGCTATATTGGAATTGAAATGGGAGATCATGCATATACGCATTGCAAGGTGCGTCTTGATAAAGTGATTGCCGGAGAAGATCAAGGGGGTATTACAACATCCGTTAATTGGCAGGGCGGTGGCGGCTATCGTTTTTACGAGCTGGCTCCTACCCTTATTAACGAAGATGCTTTTGGAGAATATGTTATCAATGAGGAATATAACGCAGATATGTTAGCAGCAGCAGTGGCATTGCATGAGGGATTTCGGTATCGACCAGATGATAATCTGTTTTGGAAACAATCTATTGGAAATGAAAACAGTTATTTGTTCGTGACTACCCGTCATCTGAATGGCACATATCTTGATTCTATCAAAAATACAATGCAAGATGATGAATATTTGATTATTGCCTGTAAATCTTTTGATAGTGGGCTAAATAAAGCTTATGATAATGTTGTAATAAAGAAAATTCCGCAGATGCTTCTGAGCCGTTGTGAATTTGGAAAGGATGATTATGCGTTGAATATTATTCATCCACCAATGTATTAAAATAACAAGGAGATAGAAGGTAATGAGTGATACACAATTTCCGCAATATACAACAGAATACATTAGTGGAGTGATGTCGTTGAGGATACCGCAAGAGGATTCATTGAAGATATTAGATTCTATTATGTCTCAAGTGAATTTGTCTAAAGATAGAAGGTTGGAAGAAAAGCTTAGTGATATCACTGCAATGTATTCTATTTGTACGGATTTTGAAAGAAATTTTCCGTCTCTTACTTTTGCTTTGGCTACGGGAGTTGGAAAAACAAGGCTGATGGGTGCGTTTATTACATATCTTTATACAGTGCATGGTATTCGAAATTTTTTCGTCGTTGCACCGGGTACTACCATTTATGATAAATTGCAAAAGGATTTGGGCGATTCGTCGAGTCCCAAATATGTTTTTAAGGGCATTGGATGTTTCCTCAATCCCCCCAATATAGTAACGGATGACGATTATCATGATAAGAATCTCCGATTATGGGAATCTGATATCAACATCTATATTTACAATATAGATAAATTCAACAGGGAAGATGCCAGGATGAAGGAAGTGACTGAAAACCTCGGCAAGTCATTCTATGATGCGATATCTTCATTGGATGATTTGGTCTTGATAATGGATGAATCACATCATTATCGGGCAGCAAGGGGAATGGCTGCACTTGACAATCTGCATCCAATGCTTGGTTTGGAGTTGACAGCAACCCCTCTATGGAAAAAGGGAACGCAACAGATACCATTCAAAAATGTTGTTTATGAATATCCCTTATCTAAGGCGATTGCAGATGGTTATACCAGAACCCCCTTTGCTGTTACCCGTACGGACATAGACTTCTATAATTTTGGCGAGGAACAGTTAGATAAATTGATGATTTTAGATGGGATAACCTGTCATGAAAATACAAAGAGAAAATTGGAGTTGTATGCGGATGAAACAGGCAGGGAGATCGTAAAGCCTTTTATGCTGATTGTATGTCAGGATACAGCGCATGCTGAATGGGTAGAAGCATTTGTAAAATCTGATGAGTTTCGTGAGGCCAGATACAGAAATAAAACTATTACAGTACACTCTAAAATGCGTGGCGCGGAGAGTGAATTTAATATGCGGCTTTTGCTGGAAGTGGAAAGAAATGATAATCCGGTAGAAATCGTGATCCATGTCAATATGCTAAAAGAAGGTTGGGATGTGAATAATTTGTATACCATCGTTCCGCTTCGTACCGCTGCTTCTAAAGTGCTGCGTGAGCAGATGGTGGGAAGAGGTCTCCGCCTGCCATATGGAGAAAGAACCCATAATCAGTATGTGGATGCCGTTATGCTGACGGCACATGACAAATTTCAGGATATCTTGGAGGAAGCAAGAAAAGGTGATTCCATTTTCCATGCGGGAAATGTGATCCGAGTGGAAGATATCGTTCAAGAAGAAAGTACATATACGCAGATAGAATTGCCACTGGAGGATGATAAACACGAAAAGGATTACCGGGAAACCGGAATAATACGTTCTTCTCAGACCGATGTGTTATTTGAGAAAGCAAAGGAAAATATTACACAAGAGGTTGTAAGTGCTATACAGGAAGAAAAGACCGCAGAAGTGACGGATTTCCGGAAAAAGGAAATTGCGATAAAAGTAGAGAAAAAAATAATTGAAGATAAGGATTTAGGAGCAATATATAAAGAGAATGAAAATCCGCTGAGCGTCTGGATGGAACAAAAAATTGAAAAAACACACAGGGAAGTTATAGAGAAGTTTATTCCTATTCCTAAAATCAAAATAACAGATGAAGGAATAGAAGAATATCGTTTTGTGGATTTTGATTTGGATTTATCTGTGTTTAAGCATGTACCAATTCAAAATGAAATGTTAATACAGAATTTGGAGGATATGTCAGATAAGGAGCGTATTAAGGGCGATGCGATTGACTTTGAAGGATATAACCCGAAGAAAGAAATCTTAAGCCAGTTACGCATGAAATCAGAGATAGACTATGAAAGATGTTCGCCGCTGCTGTTTAAACTAATCACACAGTTATGTGACTATTATTGTGATTTGTATGGAAATAATGGGATGCAAAATATTGTGATGATGTACAAGCGGGATATTACGAACCAAATTTATGACCAGATGATGCAGAATTTTTATTGCGAAAATGGATTGTTGGTAGAAGAAGTGGTTGGAACAAGAGATTATAACCTTACGCAGCATTATAATTTCGTGGAAAGGATGGGTTTGTATGCTCAGTATACGGGAAATATCAAATCTATTTTATTTGATGGAATACGGAAAGGCGTTTTCAGCTCCGCAAAATTCGACAGTTATCCAGAACTTTTATTAGCAAGGGTAATGGAAGGCGATAAGGACGTAAAAAACTGGCTTAGACCAGCAAAACAGGAGTTTAATATTACCTATAATCATGGAACCCCATACGAGCCGGATTTTGTGGTAGAAACAGATGGAAAATTTATCTTGTTGAGGTAAAGGGAGAAGATAAGATGAGCATGCCGGATGTTATTGCAAAGAAAAATCGGGCAATAAAATATTGTGAGGTAGTAAGCCAATGGGGGAAGGCAAACGGTTATAAGGAATGGCAATATTTGTTTATTCCGTCTAAACAAATACAGGAGAATTCTTCTTTTGAACAGTTGGCAAAGCGGTTTGGTGAATGATGAGGCTTCTTTAGGGAGGCAAGTGAGTAATTACTAACAAAGAAAGTGAGAGACAAATTTGAAAAAATAGGATATATGCATCGAAGTTTTGTCAACTGTGTAAGGGTAATTATCGGAATAAGTTTTATCCTTTTGATGATGAACAGCCATTTGTGGTATTGGATAAAGTAAGAGTTCTTAGAAAATATATAATAAGGAGAGATTGATACTATGTCACAAATGATTTTGCCTAGTGATAAGAGATGGCGGAGATATCGAACAAAAAGTGGGATATGTATAAATGGAAAATGTGAAACTGTATTAGAAAAATATGTGTATGAAAATTATAAAGGGAAAATACAATTGGTTTTTACATCACCTCCATTTCCCTTGAATCGAGCTAAAAAGTATGGCAATCTTGCGGGAGAAGAATATAAGGAATGGTTATATAGTGTAGGAAATCAACTTAAAAAATTGTTGACACCGACTGGCTCAATTGTAATAGAAATTGGTAATGCATGGAATAGTGGAGAACCAACATTTTCTACGTTGCCGATGGAAACTTTGCTAGAGTTTAAAAATAAATGCGGATTATATTTGTGTCAAGAATTTATTTATTATAATCCAGCTCGTTTGCCGGGGCCAATTGAATGGGTCAACAAGAAAAGGATACGAGTTAAAGATTCATTTACTAGAATTTGGTGGCTTTCAACAACACCATATCCTTATGCAAATAATAAAAATGTATTGGAGGAATATAGCAAACAAATGATTAAATTGCTGGGAACTGGAAAATATAATGCGGGGAAAAGACCTTCAGAGCATAATATTAGTGATAAATCATTTTGTATTAATAATGGTGGTGCGATTCCATCTAATGTAATTATTGCACCAAATACAGAATCAAAAGGGAGGTATTTGGAAGAATGTAAAAAAAGAGGATTACCAATTCATCCAGCTCGTATGCCACACCAAATTCCCGAATATTTTATTAAAATGTTGACTAAAACTCAAGACATTGTTCTAGATTGTTTTGCGGGAAGTAACACAACGGGATATTGTGCAGAAAAATTGGAGAGACATTGGATTAGTATAGAGGTGGATAAGGATTATTATCAGGGATCAAAGTACAGATTTTAGGAGAGTACAATGGAAAAAATTGAATGGCCTGAAAAATTTCCTAGTATGAATACGATGATGGAAATAATGAAGAAAACCATACAAACTTCCTGGAAATGCAATTTGTCAAGGGATGAAATAGAAAAATGGTTGGATAACTTTTGTGGAGAAGTTTATACAATAGAAGAAGAACAAAGGATAGCATTGTGGATGTTGTGTAATTTTACATATTACAACGAATATGAAGTGAATCATTTGTGTAAGATGTTATATAAACAGCTTATACATGACATGGTTAAATCAGACTATATATTTGAAGAGAAAAGCATTAAAAAACTGATAGATAATACATATTTTGCCGCGATAGGATCTGCTGGGGAAAGTGGTGGCCTATTATTATATTTTTTTAGACAGGAAGCAAAATTAAGTGTTGATAGATTTGTTTATCCAACTCATATTCCTGAAGGGGATAATATTATAGCAGTATATATTGATGATGTTACATTAAGTGGTGGCACAGCTGCAAGATTTTTTTATAATCATTTGCAAAATACTCATTATAAAAAGATATATTATATCACTTTGTTTGCGACAGATGTGGCAGTTAGAAAGTTGGAGGAATTGGGTATAATAGTAATATGCTGCAATTTGTTGGATAATAGAGATAAATGTTTTTCGGAAAATTCAATCATGTTCTTAAATTATCCAACATTAAGAGAGAAGGCAATGCAAATCGCAAAACATTATGGAGATAAATTAGAAAAAAAGAATGGGCTAGGATATAAAAATGGGCAACTATGTTTTGGATTTAATTATAATATTCCAAATAATACATTACCGATTTTTTGGTCTAGCAACAATTGGAGTCCAATATTTTTAAGAAAGGAAAAAATTAAAAATGTTAAAGAGAGAGATGATAAATTCGAAAGATATATTTGAAAATCCATTTGAAGATATAAATGCTAATGTTTTGGAACCGAGACAAATTGTAGAATATTGGTGTAGTCCGTTTCAGCAGGGATTATTAAATGATTTTGATGAATTTAAGTTTAGAACTTGCAAGGTTCCTATTATTTTGCAAGGCTCAAGAGGTTCGGGAAAGACAACTATCTTAAAATATTTTTCGTATCCAGCACAATTAGAACGGGCAGAAAAGCAAAATAGAAATTTTTTAGAAGTTATAAGTGATGAGATGGAGGTGGGATTTTACTATCGTTGTGATGATTCATTTATTTCTACTTTTAAATCAATTTTTCGAAAAGTTAGTGATGAAGGTTGGACAAAAATATTTGATTCCTATTTGGAACTTTTGTTTTGTAAAAATATGTTAGAATTGTATTTTGTTTTGCTAAATAAAAAAGAGATAAATTGTAATCATGAATCAGAAATGGTAAAAAAGATTATTAACGATACACCCCTGAAAGACTTTAACAATATTAACACCCTGAGAGAATTATATAATTATGTATGTAATCAGGTAAATTACATTAGTAATTACAAAAACCGTTCTGCTTTTATAGATGAAGAATTTCAGCCAGATTTTATGTTGGATTTGTTTAATATAAGTAGTAGAATTGTAGTACAATTAAAAGAAAATTATTTACAATTTAATGGTGTTCTTTTTGTATTTATGTTTGATGAGTTTGAAAATTTGTCGATTGAATTACAAAAAAGATTTAATTCACTTATTAAATTTGCAAGGGATGATATTTCAATTAGGGTTGGAAGAAGAAGCGAGGGTGTTATCACAAATGAGACAATTAATGATGTCGAGTATCTGAGGGAAAATAATGATTATTATTTGGCTTCTTTAGATAGGGAACTAGACAAAAAGGATAATAAAAAAGTTCGTGAATATTTTTTGGGAATTGCTGAAAAAAGGTTTGATATCATGAAACAGAAAAACGGAACCGATTTTGATATAATAAATATGTTAGGGGATAGGGAAAATTTAGATATAGAATGCAAAGAAGTATGTAAAAAAAGAAAGCAACATTTGTATTACATACTCAAAGAAAATCCCAATTTGGCTAAAGATGAAGAATTATGTAATAAAATTGTTGAAATAATTAGGAATGATGATAATCCTATAGCAGAGACCATTAATGCTTTGTGGGTTATTAGAAAAAGAGAAGATAGTCTTGAAACTGCAAAACAAGTATCTGAAACGATGAAAAGCTTTTTTGGAGATAAAACAAATGGTGCTGTGAAAAAGTATGCAGATGATTATAATAATAAATATCGTTATGCTATCACAGCCTTTTTGTGTACAGTGTACAAAAAGGATAAGTTGTATTATGGATTTAATTCGATAAGTTATTTATCAAATGGTAATCCGAGAACTTTCATTAATATATGTAGGACTATTATTAGCGATGCATGTTTCTTTGAAAAGAAAAACTTTTATGAAACAGGTAAAATTTCAAAAGAGACACAAAGTAGAGCAATTCATAATTTTGCGAAAGCTGAATTTGATGAGATTTGTTCGATTATTAAATATGGTAAAAATATAAGAACTTTTATTCTGAATTTGGGGAATATTTTTTCTAATTACCATAAGGATAGAAAAATTCGTTACCCGGAGACAAATCAATTTGTATTTGATGAAATGAGTTTATATGCTGACGACAAAGAAATAATAAAAACAGCATTAAGTTGGTCCATGATTATAAAAAAGGAGAAGGCACAGCGTCTTTCTGCGAGTGTAAATAGAAAAGGAGACATTTATCATATTAATAAAGTGTTTTATCCTATATTCAATATTTCATATAGAACAAGAGGTGGAGTAAATCCCCAATTTGATTGCGAACAAATCCATTCTATGCTATATGATTTTTATGATTCGGATAATCAAAGTGAGAAAAGAAAGAAAAATAAGGAAGCAAGTGGACAGATAAGTATTTTTGATATGGAGGGATTTAAAGATGAATAGTAGTCGTATATATTCCATGTCACGTTTAGAGCAGAATGGTGATGTGAAGAATGCTGCCCTCTTTTTGTTGGCCTATGATGGTGAGGAACGTGCATATTATAGTTGGAAATATTTGAATGAGAATTCGGGATGTTATGATAATGTAGCAGTATTATCATATGTTAAAAAAGACCAATCAACTGTTGTTCAGAATGTTCTGGATTCTATAAAGCACGCTGGAGGAATAGTTTATGATGTCCCTGACGAACAAGATCAATTTATTGCCTGCATTAAAGAAATTAAATTTGCGGATATGAGTTCTATTATTATTGACATATCAAGTTTGAGAACAATGCATATTTTTTTGTTGCTAAAGTATCTAAAATTAATTGAGATTCATAGTTTGCGAGTTATAAATACTATTCCTTTTGATTACATTTTCAAAGATGAACCTTTTACATCATATAAGTCTTATACTGGAGATTTAGTGTTAGAAGAAATAATGGGTTTTGGTGGAGTGGTTGATATGTCACAGGAGGACGCTTTATATATATTTATGGGATTTGAAGGGGCTTTGTCTTTAAAAGTTGTTGAGGACACAACGTATAAAAGTTTGTATTTAGTTAATACAATTCCTTCATATTATCAAAAATATAAAGACATAAGCGTAATTAATAATTATAGCCTACTTAATTTAAAACGGAACAGAATATTGTATGCACCTGCAGATAATCCCTTTGAAGTATATAATATTTTAGATAATAGAATAGAGGAGGGGGATCTTGTTTGCATAGCTCCACTAAGTACAAAACCGATTTCATTAGGTGCGTGTCTATATGCATTAGAACATGAGAATGTGAGAGTTGTATATCCATTTTCTAATAAATATAATAATGTGAAAAGTCATGATGTTTATATTTCATATGTGTATAATATAGAAATATAGATGTAAGAGTATACGTCTATGTTGGTGTTTTCAGATTCAAAACAACAGAGTTAAATCACCAGATTAGAGAGTTCGAATAACGGCTAAAATTCGCGCATTTCTGATACAATAGGGATTATAATGATTATATTATGCTGCTTGGCCCAAAGTCCATTTAGGGTATGGGAAGTTTAAGTAAGTTTTATATTGAAAATATTGAGATTTAAGTAGGAGGCTTGGCATGGCAAGATCAAAAGAATATTTGGAAAGCTTGGTAAGAGAGTTGGCGAAGCTTCCTACAGAGGTTGAGTGGGTAGAGCTTAAGTGCAATAATAAAGATCCGGAACGTATTGCCAAATATATATCTGGACTAAGCAATGTTGCTGTTTTGTGGGAAAAACCGAAAGCATATTTGATATGGGGTATTGAAAATAGTACGCATAAAGTAGTCGGGACGGATTTTAAATATAGACAAGCAAAAAAGGGAAATGAAGAGCTTGAAGCATGGCTTGTGCGGATGGTCAACCCTAAAATCAATTTTCGTTTTTATGAAGTGCCGATGGGAAAAGACGAACAGGGGAACGATGTTAGTGTGACTATGATTGAAATCCCGGCGGCAGAAACGGAACCCACGAAATTTGAAAAAATTGCTTATATACGGGTTGGTACGAACCTTAAGCCGTTGGTGGATTATAAGGAAAAAGAAGCTGAGCTATGGAGTATGTTTGATACAACGCCATATGAATTGAGAACGGCGTATTTTAATGCAACTGATGAAGCAGTTGCAGCATTATTGGATTATACAAAATATTATGATAAGCTGGAGCTGCCTATTCCTAGCAATCGAGAAAAGATGCTGGAAGATTTTGAAAAAGAAAAATTCATTCGCCGAAATGATGCAAAGCATTGGGATATTACGAATTACGGCGTTTTAATGTTGGCTAAAAATTTTAGGAAATTTGAAGGTTTGATACGCAGAGGGATCCGTGTTATTCGTTATCAGGATGATACAAGGCTGCATGGAATTGATGAAGAAACTTTTAATAGTGGTTATGCAATTTCTTTTGAAGAAGTTGTAAAATATATTATGACTATTTCATCACATGAAGAAATACTGGAAGGTAATATTCGAAAAAAGGTAACTACATTTCCGGAAATTGCAATCAGGGAACTTTTGGCAAATATTATGATCCATCAGGCACTGGAACAAAAAGGCACGAATCCTATGGTGGAATTGTTTTCTGATAGAATAGAATTTTCAAATGCAGGCGCACCGTTAGTTGCGATTGAAAGAATAGTAGATACTGTGCCGGTATCAAGAAATGAAAATATTGCCGGATTTATGCATAGATGCGGTATTTGTGAGGAACGTGGAAGCGGCTATGACAAAATCATTGGAGAAACCGGTAGATTTTCTTTGCTCGCACCAAGAATAGAAAATCAAAATAATCAATTTACAAAAGTGGTTATGTTTGCGAGCATACCGTTTGAATTGACGTCTAAGGAAGATCGCATACGAACCTGTTATATGCACGCATGTTTAGCGTATGTTCGCTTTGGAGCAATTGGGAATGCTGATGTGAGAGAACTTTTCGGGTTTGATAAGACAGAGAAAACAAAGGCTTCGCGGATTATAAAAGACACAGTAGAAGCGGGCTTGATTAAACCTGTAGACGAGTCAACAGCTCCACGATATATGAAATATATTCCGCATTGGGCATAGCATTTAAGTTACCGTAAGTTTCACGAAAACATGATTTTGGATAAGAAACTGTAATTTGTTATATGGAAAAGGCTTAAAATAGGCGAATTTCATAAAATAGCTTATAAAGATTTAAGTTACCGCAAGTTTCATAATAGTCAGTAAAAAAGTATCTACAGGCATACAGTTCTTATTGAAATTTGAAATCAGGTAGAGTAAAATGAATTATATTCAAAGGGAATAGAGAGTAGGTGTATAAGAAAAGCAAAAATCACAATTTGGTTTCAAAACGGTTGCAAAAATCCATAAAAAGCTGTAGAAACCATAGAATATAAGGAATAATTACACAATATATAGTAGCGGTAGGAATTAGAAAACACTATATACAATACTGATTATAGAGTTTGAGTAATATGAAAATAGAGGGATGCCATGATTTAATTTTTTAACCTGCTTTACAGAATTAAAGATTATTCATCGTGATATTCCTATAGATGAATAGTAAGGATTAACATGTTTAATATCAAATTCCAGTTTACCGTAGGAACACTTTTGTAAAAAGGAAGAAAATGAATTAGGAGTTGTCATTCTGAATATGAATTTTGTTTGGAAGAAATAGTTGTAAATTATGTATAGATATGGTATCCTATGAATAGAATAAAACTGTAACGAGTTACAGTTTTGGTCTGGGCGATAGCTCTTTGGACCACCGTAGGCGGGAAGAATTTCCCGCCACAGACTGTAGACAAAGCGCCTCTGGCAAGTTCTAAGCCGGAAGCGCTTTTCTCATTTTTGCCATAAAAACCGTGTACTTAAATCTGTTTGCAGCA